>NZ_JRVI01000111.1:0-11272 GCF_000783375.1 Sphingomonas sp. Ant20 | reverse complement strand
AACACCAGAAAGGTGTCGGGCCCGCGATCGCGCAGCCCGGGGCGCAGACGCGGTCATTCCCGTACGCCGGGGCGGCCAGCCATGGAAGAAGCCGGCGGCCGGCGCCGATGCTCGCAACGAAACGCTACGCGCGATGAAAAGGCTCGGTCGAACAATCTGGAAGAAGTGGAGCGGCTACCATCGCCGCAGCCTGGTCGAGACGAAGATGCACTGCTTCAAGCTGCTCGGCGAGCGCGTCGCATCGCGCACCTTTGATCGTCAGATTACCGAGCTCAAACTCCGTGCCGCAGTTCTCAATCGATTTTCACAAATAGGAACACCGACCACCATCCGCGTTGCATAGATCTCGTCAGTAAAACCATATTTGTGCTTAATTATCTTTGTGCAACAAAGCCTCTGGGAGGCAGAAAATACCATTTGAAAAATACCCCCAAATATCCCGCACATTCAGCTCGCCGTATGGAACGTGTGAAAAGAAAGACCCCCACAAACCAAGCGGTTCTGCGCTTTCCTGACGATGTAAGGTAGTGATGATCGGAGAAATTGGTGGGCCCGGCAGGAATCGAACCCGCAACCTAGCCGTTATGAGCGGCCAGCTCTAACCGTTGAGCTACAGGCCCCACCGCCGCCTGCGTTAGCGCAAGCGTTTCCAAAGAAAAAGGGTGCCAAAGAAAAAGGGCGCTCCCGAAGGAGCGCCCTTTCCGACTCCAAAACGTTGTCGAGCGCAAGCGCCCGACACAGTCTTAGTTCATGTTGTCGGTCTTCTCGTCGGCAGCGTCGCGGACGTTGTCTGCTGCTGCGTTCATGTTGTCGGCTGCGTTCTCGAGCACGTCGGTTGCGACGGCGTTCGAGGTGTTGTCCGCCATGGCGTCCATGTTGTCAGCCTGCATTTCCATGTTGTCAGCCAGCATGTCCGCGTTGTTCTCAACTGCGGCGGCTTCTGGCGACTTGCTGCAGGCTGCGACGGACATCAGGCCGGCGGCAGCAGCGATCAGAACGATCTTCTTCATTCGAATGCTCCCAAGCATAGTTTCACTCGCGGCCGACCCGATTGCCGTCGCGAAGCCCCGTCAAATAGCGGCCCCCGACCGGCGGTCAATCCGCTAAATTCATCGCCCAGCAAGCTTTGCGACAGTCCGATGACGGGCGGGTTGCCGCAACTGGTCACTTTCTTGGCACGACCGAGCCGATTTCCTCGGGCGCATTGGCCACGATCGCGAGCATCGTCGTCCAGGCCGCGACGTTCTGGCGAAGCTGCTCGGGGTCGACCCGGTCGAGCGTATCGTCGGGCGTGTGATGCGTGTCGAAATAGCGCGTACCCGACTGGTTGAGGTCGATCGCCGCGACGCCGAGCGCCATGGTCGGGCCGACATCGGTGCCGTCACCGCCGACCCCTGCGCCGCGCGCGATGCCGAGCGGGGCGAGCGCGGAGGCGAGGCGATCGGCGACCGGCTTCGCGCTGTCGGGCAGGTTGGTCTCGAACCGCCAGACGCGGTCCGCGCCGAAATCGGATTCGCCCGCGGTGGCGTGCCGCTCGGTCTTGTGCGCCTCGGCATAGGCCTTGCCGCCAAAACCGCCGACCTCTTCGGCACCGAACCAGACGACGCGGATCGTCCGCCGCGGGCGCGGGCCGTCGAGGATCCGCTTGGCCGCCGCCGCGGTGATCGCCACGCCGCTCGCATCGTCGATCGCGCCCGTGCCGAGATCCCAGCTGTCGAGATGCCCGCCGACCAGCACGATCCCCGCCTTGGGATCGGTCCCCGGCACTTCGGCGATGACGTTCCCCGATTCGTGCGTGCCCGTCATCCGCGGGGTCAGGACGAGCGTCATCGTGATCGGTTTGCCGCGCGTCGCGATCCGTTCGATCAGCTCGGCATCGGGCACCGACAGCGCCGCCGACGGGATCGGCGTGACGCCCTCGGGGAAGTTGGTCGTGCCGGTATGCGGATTGCGGTGATGATCGGTGCCGATCGAGCGGATCACGATCGCGGCCGCGCCCTTGCTCGCCGCCATCGCCGGCCCCACGAACCGTGCGGGTCCGAACGCGCCATAGCTCGACCCGTCCTGCGTCGGCTCCATTGCGTTGCCGACATAGGCGATCTTGCCGGCAAGGCTCCCCGCAGGCGCCGCCGCCAGGTCGCCATAGGTCTTGAACACCACCACCTGCGCGGTCAGGCCTCCCACGGGCGTCGCACCCGAATTGCCGAGCGCGGTCAGCTTCAGCGCCTGCGGGAAGGGGGCGAGGATCGACCCCGTCTCGACGCCGCGCACCCAGACGGGCATCTGGTACGGCTCGATCCGCACGTTCTTGAACCCCAGCGCCTTCAGCTTCGTCACCGACCAGGCGCGCGCACGCGCCTCCGCCTCGGTCCCCGCCAGCCTGGGGCCGATCTCGGTCGTCATCCCCTCGACGATGTCATAGGCGACGTCGTCCTTGAGCGCGGCATCGCGGAGCGCTGCGACCTTCGCATCGACCGGGGCAGGGGCGGGTGGTGCGGTCCGCTGTGCCATGAGAGGAACGGACAGGGTGGAGGCGGCCAATACCGCGAGCGTGTGCTTCATCATCCGCGACAGCCTATGTCGCTGCTCCCCGTTTGCCAACGGCCCGCCGCATCGCTATCTGCGCACGTCAAATCCCGCCTCATTCAAGCATGGAGCTCGGCACCCACATGGCCGTCCAGTATACCTACGTCATGAAGGGTCTGACCAAGACCTTCCCCGGTGCCGCAAAGCCCGTTCTCAACAACATCCACCTCCAGTTCATTCCGTCCGCGAAGATCGCGATCATCGGCCCCAACGGGTCGGGCAAGTCGACGCTGATGAAGATCATGGCGGGCATGGATCCCGACTTCACCGGCGAGGCCTGGGCGGCCGAGGGCGTCAATGTCGGCTATCTCGCGCAGGAGCCTCAGCTCGATCCGACCAAGGACGTGATGGGCAACGTCAAGGACGGCGTCCGCCCCGTCGCCGACCTCGTCGACCGGTTCAACGCGATCTCCGCCGAGATGGGCGATCCGAAGGACGACACCGATTTCGACGCGCTGATGGAGGAGATGGGCGATCTCCAGGCCAAGATCGACGCGGTTGATGGCTGGGCGCTCGACAGCCAGCTCGAACAGGCGATGGAGGCCTTGCGCTGCCCGCCGGGCGATGCGTCGGTTGAAAATCTCTCGGGCGGCGAGAAGCGCCGCGTCGCGCTCTGCAAGCTGCTGCTCGAGAAGCCGCAGATCCTGCTGCTCGACGAGCCGACCAACCATCTCGACGCCGAGAGCGTGTCGTGGCTCGAGAATTACCTTAAGGAATATACCGGCAACGTCATCCTCGTGACGCATGACCGCTACTTCCTCGACAATGTCGTCAACTGGGTGCTCGAGCTCGATCGCGGCCGCTACTACACCTATGAGAGCAACTATTCGGGCTATCTGGAGAAGAAGGCGCAGCGCCTCAGCCAGGAAGAGCGCGAAGAGGCCGGCAAGCAGAAGGCGATCGCGACGAGCTGGCGTGGATGCGCCAGACCCCCAAGGCGCGCCAGACCAAGTCGAGGCCCGTATCCGCGCGTTCGACGAGCTGATGGAGAAGCAGGAGAATCGCGTCGCCGGCAAGGCCGCGATCCTGATCCAGCTGCCGTCGCGTCTCGGTGGCAAGGTGATCGAGGCGAAGGGTCTGACCAAGTCCTACGGCGACAAGCTGCTGTTCGACGGTCTCGACTTCACGCTGCCGCCGGGCGGCATCGTCGGCGTGATCGGCCCGAACGGCGCGGGCAAGTCGACGCTGTTCAAGCTGATCACCGGTCAGGAAACCCCGGACACGGGAACGATCGAGGTCGGCTCGACCGTCAAGCTCGGCTATGTTGACCAGAGCCGCGACGATCTCGATCCGAACAAGAATGTCTGGCAGGAAATCTCCGACGAGCTCGAGATCTTCCGCTTCGGCAAGCAGGAGATGGGCACGCGGGCGTATGTTGGCGCGTTCAACTTCCGCGGGCAGGATCAGCAGAAGAAGGTCGGCCAGCTGTCGGGCGGCGAGCGCAACCGCGTCCACATGGCCAAGATGCTCAAGGAGGGTGGCAACGTCCTCCTGCTCGACGAGCCGACCAACGATCTCGACGTCGAGACGCTGCGTGCGCTCGAGGAGGCGCTCGAGACGTTTGCAGGCTGCGCGGTGGTCATCAGCCATGACCGCTTCTTCCTCGATCGCCTCGCCACGCACATCCTCGCTTTCGAAGGCGACAGCCATGTCGAGTGGTTCGAGGGCAATTACGCGTCGTACGAGGAGGACAAGCGCCGCCGCCTCGGCGACGCCGCCGACCGCCCGACGCGTCTGGCGTACAAGAAGCTCACGCGCTGAGCGTCTGAGACCCGCCGCGGCCCATGTTTCCGGGCTGCGGCGCCCCCCATCAACCCCGTCATCCTGACGAAAGTCAGGATCCAGGGTCACAGGCGGCCCGCTTGATTGCTCTGGATCCTGACCTTCGTCAGGATGACGAGGGTGGTGTAGGACCGAGCTGGTGCCTGCCACGCAAGCGCCATGTTGATCCCCTAACCGGGGTCGGTAGGAGACATATTGGTCCCCACGAACGGAGCAGGCGTGACAGTTATCGAACACTCCCCCGGTGGAGATGCCCCCCCCGGGTGCGGGGGAGCTGCAATACCGGCTTCGCCAGCAATCGATACTGGCCGATTTCGGGATCGAGGCGCTGCGCGCGCGCGATCTCGAACCGATGCTCCAGCGCGCCACCGAATTGTGCGGCGAGGGGATGCGCTCGAAATACTGCAAGTTCCTCGAATATCGCCCCGAGCAGGACAGCCTGCTCGTGCGCGCGGGGATCGGCTGGGCGCCGGGCGTGGTCGGATCGGCCGAGATGCGCACCGATCTCGCTTCGCCCGCGGGCTTCGCGCTCGAGACCGGCCAGCCGGTCATCTCCAACCATCTCGAGAATGAGGAGCGGTTCCGTACGCCCGCCTTCATGGCCGAGCACCATATCCGTCGCGCGATCAACGTGCTGGTCGAGACGTCGGGGAAGCGCTTCGGCGTGCTCGAGGTCGACAGCCCCGACGAGGGCAAGTTCGAGCCCGCCGACCTCGCCTTCATGCAGGGGTTCGCCAACCTGATCGGCGTCGCGATCGAGCGGCAGCAGGCCGAACAGCGTTTGAGCGACGCGATGGAGCATCAGGAGCTGCTCACGCGCGAGGCGAGCCACCGCGTCAAGAACAGCCTCGCGCTCGTCTCGGCGATGCTCAACCTCCAGATGCAGGAGGATGACGACCCGCGCATTACCCGCCTGCTCGGCGACGCGCAGGCGCGCATCACCGCGATCGCACAGACACACGACCAGCTCTGGCGCGGCGAACAGGTCGGGATCGTCGCGCTCGACGACCTGGTCTGCGGAATCGCGACGGGGCTGGCCGAACAGGCGCCGCTGCACCGGATCGACTGCGACATCGACGCGATCCGGATCAGCGCCGATACCGCGATCCCGCTCGGCCTGCTCGTCACCGAGCTCGTCACCAACGCGATCAAATATGCGTACGGCGAGGGTGGCGGCGTCATCGCGGTGACGATTCGCAACGCCGACGGCCGGATCCTGCTGACCGTGTCCGACGATGGCGTCGGGCTGCCCGCCGATTTCGACCTCAAGGCCGCCTCGCGCAAAAGCCTCGGCATGCGGATGATCGGCAGCCTTGCCCGGCAGTTGCGCGGCACGATCGCGATCGAGAATGCCGCGCGCGGCACCTGTGCGGTCCTCGACATCCCCGACCCCAGGATCGTGCTCCCGGACTGATCGCTTGACGCGTGTATGATGTCCGTAGCACACCTCTCCCACAATGACGGGGTGGGGATGATGGACATGCTGATGATGCTAGCGGCCGCAGCGGCTGCGGTGACTGCGCCGCAGGGCGACAGGGTCAAGCCGATCGACCAGTGTTTCGCGATCTACCGCCCCGGCTCCCCAGCAGGCACGCAGGCCGCCGGAGCCGACCAGACCGTCATCGGCGCAACCCGCCAAATCATCCGCGCCATCCGCATCGACGGTCGCCCCGCCTGGGACATCGTCGTGCATCAGCGCGTGCCGATGGCGAATTTCGCGATGCGCGATCACTTCGTCTTGAACCGCGACGATCTGACGCCGATCACCTTCGACAACAGCCGGAGCGGGGTCGAGCATGTCGCGCTGCGCTACACCCCCGGTCGCATCGTCGGAACGAAGACCGACAAGGCCGTCGTCACGCCGATCGACGTCGCGGTGGCTGACCCCATCTGGGAGGGTAATCTCTGGGGCGTGACGTTCGGCGCGTTGCCGCTCGCGATGGGCAGGAGCTTCTCGCTGCCCTTCTACCAGTATGACGGCGGCATCGGCCGCTTCACGCTGACCGTTACCGGCAGCCAGAGCGTTGCGACACCGACCGGGCCCGTCGATGCCTGGAGCGTCGCGGTTCTCAAGGACGGCAAGCCCAGCGCCACCACGCTGATCGCGAAACGCGATGCTCGCGAACTGGGCAGCTTCGCCGCGCGGGGCGGGACGAAGCTCGGCGGCGACTGCACCGGTCTCGACTGAGCGACGGTGCGAGCGCTCAGCGGACCCGCTTGACGTAGATCCGACCGCCGTCACGGCGTTCGGTCTGGAAATTGGGCACCGCCTCGATCAGCTCGGACAGATGGTTGAAGCCATAGTTGCGCGCATCGAAGCTCGACCGGTTGCCCGCGCGTTGGCCCAGTTCTGTCAGGCTCTGATAGCCCTTCTCGTCGCGCTTGCCCGCGTTGTAGGCGTCGATCAGCAGCTTGATCAGGTCCGACCCGATCGGCTCGCCGCCGCGCGATCGGCGTGCGGCCGGCGCGGCGGGGGCAGGGGCCTTCTCGCCACCGATCGCGGGCGGCAGCGACAGCGGCATCGGCTCGGATTCGTCGTCGAGCGCGCTGACGTCGATGAAGCGCGTGCAGGCTTGGCGGAAACCCTCGGGCGTGCGGCTGGTGCCAAAGCCATAGACGGGCACGCCGTCCTGACGGATCCGCATCGCGAGCGGCATGAAGTCGCTGTCCGACGACATGATCCCGAACCCGTCGATCCGGCCGCGGAACAGCAGGTCCATCGCGTCGATCGTCATCTTCATGTCGGTCGCGTTCTTGCCCTTGGTCAGGTCGAACTGCTGCTGCGGCTCGATGCCGTGCTTGATCGACATGTCGCGCCACCCCTTGAGCGCAGGCTTGGACCAGTTGCCATAGACGCGTCGGACGTTGACCGTGCCGAGCTCGGCAAGAACGGTCAGCACCGGGTCGAGCGTCGCCGAGGAGGCGTTGTCGGCGTCGATGAGAAGGGCGACGTTGCGGGTTGTGGTATCGGCCATGCCGCCGGGATTAGCCGCGCCCGCGCCCCGCGTCCACGCTCCAAGCGCCGCCACCCGCCGCGGCGAGGTAGAGGAACACGAAACAATAGAGCACCGCCGCCTCGCCGCCATTGGCGATCGGGAAGGGCCCCTGCGGTGCGTGCGCGAGGAAATAGGCCGCCGCCGACATGCCCGACAGCAGGAACGCCACCGGCCGCGTGAACAGCCCGACGATCAGCAACGCGCCGCCCACGACCTCGATTGTGCCCGCGACGTAGAGCAACGGAGTCATCGCCATCGGGAAGGGCGGCAGCCCGAAGAACTTGGAAATGCCGTGGCTGAAGAATACCAGCGCAACGACGATGCGCATCACGCTGAGCAGGCGGGGGGACCAGGTGGCGGGTATCGGCATGGGATCTTCCTGAACGTCGTTGCGGTCCCGCTACGTCCTATGCGCGCGTGCCTGCGTCAACGCGCCGGATGGAAACGGATCGTTCAGCGATGGGAGATCAGGGATAGGCGATCGCGATCACCTCATATTCGCGCTCGCCCGCGGGCAGGTCGACGCGGCGGACATCACCGATCGTGGCACCCCGCAGAGCCCGTGCGAACGGCGAATTCCAGCCGATCCGCCCATTGCCCGCATCGGTCTCGTCATCGCCGACCAGCGTGAGCACGCGTTCGACATCCTCCTCGTCCGCCACCGTCACGCACGCGCCGAACCAGACGCGGCTGCGATCCTCCTGTGCGGCGGGATCGACCACCTTGGCCGCCTTCATCCGCCGCGACAGCCAGCCGAGCCGCCGGTCGATCTCGCGCAGCCGCTTGCGCCCATAGATATAGTCGCCATTCTCCGAGCGGTCGCCATTGCCCGCCGCCCAGGAGATCACCTCGACCAGCTTGGGCCGCTCGCTGCCGAGCAACAGCTCATATTCCTCGCGCAGCACCGTATAGCCTGCCGGGGTGATGTAGTTGGGCCGATCCATGCGTGCCGTCTCGTCCGGTTCAGCCGGGCCGGGTCTTGCCGAGATACCAGGACGTGCGTGCGACGCTGCGGCTCTTGGCGCGGGCGGGGTTCATCAGGTCGTAGACGACCGCATTCTCGATCACGCGCTGCACATAGTTGCGCGTCTCCTGATACGGGATCGCCTCGATCCAGTCGATGATGTCGACTGCACCAGTGCGCGGGTCGCCATTCGCGCGCAGCCACTTGTTCACATTGCCGCCGCCCGCATTATACGCAGCAATCGCAAGCGGATAGGTGCCATAGTTCGCATAGATCCGCTGGAAGTAGCTCGACCCCAGCATGATCGACAGATTGGGATCCGTCGTCAGCGACGCCTGGTTATAGGCGAGCCCGATCTTGCCCGACTGCTCGCGCGCGGTCGCGGGCATCAGCTGCATCAGCCCGCGCGCACCGGCATGGCTGATCGCGGCGCGATCGAACTGGCTCTCCTGCCGCGAGATCGCATGGATGATCGTCCAGTTGTCCTCATAGCCGGCGGGCACGCTGACGGTCGGGAAGCCCGCTGCGGAATAGTCGCTGAGCCCGTTCGCCAGCGCGCTGCGCCCGACCATCACGCCCAGATCGGGGCGGTTGATGCGGGTGGACAGTTCGGCGGCGAGCGCGTGGTCGGTGTCGGTCGTCGCATCCGCGGCGATCTGGCGGACGAACGCGGTCTGGTCCTGCCAGTCGGCGATCTGACCGAGGAACTTGACCGCGCGCACCGTCTCGCGCTGCTCAAACGCGGCGCGCACCGCGGGTGCGATCGCAAGGCTGGCCATCGGCGGTGGCGGGGTCAGCGCGCGGCCCATCCGCTCGGTCGCGAGCTGCCCGTAATATTGATCGCGGTAGCCGGCCGCCTGCGTGTAGAAGGCGGTGGCATCGGCCTGCCGGCCCGCCGCCTCGGCCGCGCGTCCCGCCCAGTAATAGCCTCGCGCCCGCACCACCGGCGAATTCGACCCACGCGCATAGCGGTCGAACAGCGTCATCGCATCCGCCGGCCGCCCGAGCTGCTTCATCGCCGCCTGCCGCCGAGCCAGGCGAGATTGGTATATTCGTCGCGCTCGGCATAGGATTTGGCCGAGATGTTCGCCCCCGCCGGATAGGCATCGTCGATCTGCCGCGCGATGTCATAGGCGACCTGCCACTGGCCGTCATTCGCCGCGCCGCGCGCATTGGTCACCAGGATCTCGTACCATTCGCCCGCATTGCCCGGCCGGGTGGTCAGCGCCCGCGGCCGCGCGAGCCAGGCGCGCGCGCTCGGGCTCGCGCCGCTGTTGCGCAACCACACCGCGCGGTCGGCGACATAGCCCGCGTCGCCGCGATACGTCTCCATCGTCGCCGCGGACAGGTCGGACGCGTTCGGTGCATTGGTCCGGAAGGCGAGCCGCGCCTCGAACAGCGCGCGCTTGGCAGGGCTGACCAGCGGAAGCTGGCGCTGCGCTGCGCTCGTCTGTCCCGACCAGAGCAGCGCGTCCATCCGCGCGTCCTGATCGTCGCTCGACAGCGCGCCGGGGAAGCCCGTCGTCACCGCGACCTGATCGATCGGCGTCAGCCGCCCGATCGCCATGCGGTGCGCACCGCGGCATAGGCGCGGTCGCGCTGCCCGGTCGCCTGCAATGCGCGCGCATAGGCAAGATTGCCCGCCGCGGACTGCGGCGGATAGCGCGTGAAGAAGGCGACGACGCTGCCGGGCGCCCCGCTGCCGATCCCCGCCTGACGCTCCGCCGCGCGGCGGTTGGCGGTCTCGTTCGGCCAGCCCGGATGCGCCATCAGAAATCCGGCATAGCTGTCGAACGGCAGCGCGTCGGTCTGTTGCAGCGCGCGCCACTGCGCGATCGTCGAGGCGATCGCGCCGTCGCTCGCCATCGGCTGCGCCTGCGGGCCGATATTCGAAAGCTGCGTCCGGTACCGGTCGAGCGTTTCCTGTCCGACCCCTGAAGATACCGCCGTGCCGGCCAAAGCCGCCAGGACGATGCTCGATTTGAACGCCAATGCTACCATGTGGACAGGATAGCAGTTCAACCCGTATCTGTCCTGAACGAAACGCCCGAATTCAGCGCGGCAGGAGCGCAATATACCGATGTTTGCAGGTTTTTCCTTTGCCGGGTCGATCCCGGCGCTCGTCACGCCGTTCGCCGCGGACGGCGCTTTCGACGAGAACGCCTATCGCGATTTCGTCGAGTGGCAGATCGCCGAGGGCTCGTCCGCGCTGGTCGCGTGCGGCACCACGGGCGAGGCAGCGACCCTGTCCTATGATGAGCATTTCCACGTCGTCCGCGTCTGCGTCGATCAGGCGAAGGGCCGCGTCCCCGTTATCGCGGGGGCAGGGTCGAACGACACGCGCGTCGCCTCGGCCAATCTGCGTGCGGCGCACGAGGCTGGCGCCGATGCCGCGCTGATGGTCCCGCCCTATTACAACCGCCCGAGCCAGGAGGGGATCTTCCGGCATTTCGAGGCGCTCGCCGCCGACGCGCCGCTGCCGATCATCCTCTACAACGTGCCCGGCCGCACCGTGACCGACATCCAGCCCGCGACGCTGGCGCGGGTCGTCACCGCCTTTCCGCAGGTGTTCGTCGGCGTGAAGGACGCCAGCGGGGTGCTCGCGCGCGTCTCGCAGCACCGCGAAGCCTGCGGGCCAGACTTCTGCCAGCTGTCGGGCAATGACGACCTCGCGCTCGCGTTCAACGTGATGGGCGGCACCGGCTGCATCTCGGTCACCGCGAACGTCGCGCCGAAGCTGTGCGCGGAGTTCCAGGCGGCCTGCCAGGCGGGCGATTTCGTCACGGCGCTCGCCTATCAGGACCGTCTCTATCCCCTGCACGACGCGCTGTTCACCGACGCGTCGCCGGGCCCGGTCAAATACGCCATGGCGCGGGTACGGGCCGGCTTCCCCGAGACGCTGCGCCTGCCGATGACCCCCGCCGGCGACGCCTCGCGCGCCGCG
>NZ_JRVI01000110.1:0-10943 GCF_000783375.1 Sphingomonas sp. Ant20 | reverse complement strand
ACGTGACGACTTCGCGGTGACGGCGGGGGTGATGCACGTCGCGCAGGCCCCCCGCGACGATCGCGCGGCTGCGCGAGGCGGTCGCGGCGTATGACGATTTTCCACCTTGCCGGGCTGTCGCCGGTCGTCACGCTGACGGGGTCGCTGGTGATCGGGCTGGCGCTGGTCGAGGGAGAGATCGACGGCGATGCGGCGTGGGCGGCGGCGGGGATCGACGAGGACTGGTCGATCGAGATGTGGGGCGAGGACTGGCAGGCGGCGCAGCTGCGCGAGCTTAAGCGCCAGGAATTCGCGCGTGGCGTCGCGTTTCTGGGGATGCTGTAGGCTTTCGTCACCCTGGACCGGATCCAGGATGACGGGGGGTCAGCGCGTCAGGCGGCGGATGAAGCCGATCAGGCCGGTCTGGCGCGAGCGCTTGAGGCGTTCGGCGGCGAGGATCGTCTTCACGCCGCGGATGCAGCTGTCGACGTCGTCATTGACCAGGACGTAATCATAGCCGTCCCAGTGGCTGACCTCGTTCGCGGCGCGCGACATGCGCGCGTCGATCACTTCGGTCGAGTCGGTGCCGCGGCTGGTGAGGCGGCGGTGGAGTTCCTCCATCGACGGCGGGAAGATGAAGACGCGGACGACGTCGCCGCCGGCGATCTGGAACAGCTGCTGCGCGCCCTGCCAGTCGATGTCGAACAGCACGTCCTTGCCGGCCGCCAGCATCTCCTCGACCTGCGCGCGCGGGGTGCCGTAGCGATGGTTGAAGACATGCGCCCACTCGAGGAACTCGTCCTTCGCGACCATGTCGCGAAAGCCCTCGAGATCGGTGAAATGATAGTCCTTGCCGTCGACTTCGCCCGGTCGCATCGCACGGGTCGTCACCGAGACCGACATCTCCAGCTCATGCTCGTCAGCGAGCAATCGGCGCGCGATCGTCGACTTGCCGGCGCCCGATGGCGAGGACAGGACGAACAGGACGCGCGCGCGCGACGGAAACCATGCGGGTCGGACGGAAGTGTGTGGGGCATGCGCGCCCTTGCCGCGGACTGCGCATGGGCGTCAACCCATGCACAGCCCGCGCGTGTCATTCTGGCGGCGGATCAGTAGCCCGACTTGCGTGCCCGGTTGCGGTCATACGCCTTCTTGGCAGCATAGCCGCCGCCGAGGATCATGCCGAGCGGCCCCATGCGACGCAGCACGCTCATCGCGACGACGCCCTTGACCGCGCCCGATGCGCCGCCCGACCCGTCACGACGGCCCATTTCGCGGCCAACCAATGCACTGATGATACGTCCGATCATGACTTAACCTCTCCGAAAACCTGGTCCTTGAGTTCCGCTGCACCGCGCAGCACCGCCCAGCCGATCGCGTAGGTCACGGCCAGCGGCACGACGATCTTGAGCACGTTGGCGGTGACCGCACCGATGATCGCGCCGTCCGCATTGCCGTCATCGCCGCTGAGCGAGTCGATGCCTGCGCCGATCAGCGCGCCTATGGTCGTTGCGCCCACGTAATTTCTCCTTCGCGTGTGGCGGGTTAGCGCGCGAACCGCGTTTGGGTTCCCGCAGGTGCGCCCCTCCCCCGTCCGTTCGCCCTGAGCGACGTCGAAGGGTGTGCCGCAAGCGACGGTGCTTCGACTTCGCTCAGCACGAACGGGGGTCGGGGGGAGGCGTTAGCGGCCGAGCATCGATTCGGGCCGCACGACCCGGTCGAAGGTTTCCGCATCGACCAGCCCGAGTGCGAGGCCGGCCTCTTTCAGCGTCAGCCCCTCGGCATGCGCGTGCTTGGCGATCTTCGCGGCCGCGTCATAGCCGATCTCGGGCGCGAGCGCGGTGACGAGCATCAGCGAGCGGTCGAGCAGGTCGGCGATGCGATCGCGATTGGGTTCGATGCCGTCGACGCAGCGCTCCGCAAAGCCCTCCATCGCGGTCGCGAGCAGGTCGATCGAGCGCAGCACGTTCGCGCCGATCAGCGGCTTGAAGACATTCAGCTCGAGATGGCCCTGCATTCCGCCGATGGTGGCCGCGACATGGTTGCCCATCACCTGGCCTGCGACCATCGTCAGCATCTCGCACTGGGTGGGGTTGACCTTGCCGGGCATGATCGAGCTGCCGGGCTCGTTCGCGGGCAGGTCGATCTCGCCGAAGCCGCAGCGCGGGCCACTGCCCAGCAGGCGGATGTCGTTGGCGATCTTGGTCAGCGCGACCGCGAGCGTGTTGAGCGTGCCCGACAGATGGACGAGCGGGTCGTTCGAGGCGAGCGCCTCGAAGCTGTTCTCGGCGGGGATGAACGGATGGCCGGTCAGGTCGGAGACCGCCTTGCAGAAATCCTCGGCGAACCCCCTGGGCGCGTTGAGCCCGGTGCCGACCGCGGTGCCGCCCTGCGCGAGCCGGTTGGTGCCGTTGGTGACGCCCGGCTCGATCCGGCGGCCACAGCGATAGACCTGATTGGCATAGGCACCGAATTCCTGCCCGAGCGTCAGCGGGGTAGCGTCCTGCAGGTGCGTGCGCCCGATCTTGACGATGTCGTCCCACGCATCCGCCTTCGCCTGCAGCGCGGTCCGCAGCCGGTCGAGCGCGGGAAAGAGCCGGCGCGTCACGGCGAGCGAGGCGGCGATGTGGAGCGCGGTCGGGAAGCTGTCGTTCGACGACTGGCTCATGTTGACATGGTCGTTGGGATGGACCGGCGACTTGCCGCCGCGCGTGCCTGTCAGGACCTCGTTGGCGCGGCCGGCGATGACCTCGTTGACGTTCATGTTCGACTGGGTGCCGCTGCCGGTCTGCCAGATGACGAGCGGGAACTGGTCGTCGAGCGTGCCGTCGATCACCTCCTGCGCGGCGGCGTCGATCGCGTCGGCGATTGTGGCGTCGAGGCCGTGCGCGCGGTTCACGCGGGCAGCGGCCTGTTTGACGAGCGCGAGGGCGTGGACGATCTCGATCGGCATGCGTTCGCGGGTACCGAACGGGAAATTCTCGACCGATCGCTCGGTCTGCGCGCCCCAATAGGCCTGAGCGGGGACTTCGATCGGGCCGATCGAGTCGGTTTCTGTGCGGGTGTTGGTCATGGCCTACCTACGCCGTCATGCCGGGCTTGTTCCGGTATAGACCTTGCCGCGCGTTTGGCGGAAGGGACGAGGCGGACGAGTAGACGAACCGACGGTATTGGAGACGATTGCCCCAACATCAGCGTCATCCCCGCGCAGGCGGGGATCCATATTCCCCGCGTTGTGCACTCCTGAGGTGACACCAGCCAGTATGGGTTCCCGCCTTCGCGGGAATGACTATCGGTACGAGCGTGGCCGGCGGTTCGCCTCGCTCCAGCTCACTTCTTCCGTTTGAAATCCACGGCGACGACGTTCGAGCCGTCTTCGATCGGCACCGCGGTCGGGCCGTCATTCTCGGCGGGGTCATGCTCGCCGAGCGACTCGTCCGCGCCTTCCTGCGCCTGGAAGCGCAGTTCGAAGCTGACCGCGGGATCCTGGAATGCGGTGATCGCCGAATAGGGGATGACCAGCTTCGACGGGACCTGGTTGAACGACAGGCCGATCGAGAAGCGCTCGTCGTCGACGACGAGGTCCCAGTAGCGGTTCTGCATGACGATCGTCATCTCGTCCGGGAAACGTTCGATCAGCCGCTTGGGGATGTCGACGCCGGGCGCCTGCGTCTTGAAGGTGATGTAGAAATGATGCTCGCCGGGAAGCCCGCCGGCCTCCGACACGGAACCGAGCACGCGGCCGACGACGGCACGCAGGGCTTCTTGCACGATCTCGTCGTACGGAATCAGGCTATCGGGCAGTCCATCACTCATTCCCTCTGGGTAGCGGTATTCGGATGGCGGTCAAGATTGCATGCGTCGTGGCGCACGTTATGGGAGGTGGCATGCGCACCGCCACGATTTCCCGCTCCACCGCCGAGACGGCGATCGACGTCACCATCAACCTCGACGGGACCGGCCTGTACGACGTCGAGACCGGCGTCGGCTTCTTCGACCACATGCTCGAACAGCTCTCGCGCCATTCGCTGATCGACCTGCACGTCCGGACCAAGGGCGACCTGCATATAGACGAGCATCACACCGTCGAGGACACCGGCATCGCGATCGGCCAGGCGTTTGCACAGGCGCTCGGCGACAAGCGCGGCATCGCGCGCTACGGCGACGCGCTGTCGCCGATGGACGAGACTCTCACGCGGGTCGCGCTCGATATCTCCGGGCGGCCCTGGCTCGTCTGGAAGGACCTGTTCTCGCAGACGCGGCTGGGCGGCATGGACACCGAGATGTTCGAGCATTTCTTCCACAGCTTCGCGCAGGCCGCGGGCATCACGCTGCACGTCGAGACGCTGTACGGCACCAACAATCATCACATCGCCGAGGCCGCGTTCAAGGGCGTCGCGCGCGCACTGCGCACCGCGATCGAGATCGACCCGCGCAAGGCCGACGCTATTCCGTCGACCAAGGGGATACTGTGACGCTCGCGCTGATCGATTACGGCGCGGGGAACCTGCATTCGGTCGAGAACGCGCTGCGCACCGCGGGCTGTAGCGACCTGATCGTCACCGCCGACGCGGACGTCGTCGCGAAAGCGGACCGGATCGTGCTGCCCGGCGTCGGCGCGTATGGCGCATGCGCGGCGGCGTTGCGCGCGGTGCCGGGGATGGTCGAGGCGCTGAACCGCCGCGTGCGGGACGAGGGCGCGCCGTTCCTCGGCATCTGCGTCGGCATGCAGCTGATGGCCGAGGCCGGCGAGGAAATGGGGACGCATGCCGGGCTCGGCTGGGTGCCGGGGCGCGTGCGGCGGCTCGAGCCGGGGACGATGGACGCGAAGGTGCCGCATATGGGCTGGAACGACGTGGTCCCGGCCACCGCGCATCCGCTGATCGAACCGGGCGAGGCGTATTTCCTGCACAGCTTCGCCTTCGAAGGCGCCGACGTGCTTGCGACCACCGATCATGCCGGCCCCGTCACCGCGGCGATCGGCCGCGACACGATGATCGGCGTGCAATTTCATCCTGAGAAGAGCCAGCGCTACGGCCTGGCCTTGCTCGAACGTTTTCTGGAGTGGCGGCCGTGAGCCTTATCGTTTTCCCCGCGATCGACCTCAAGGCTGGGCAAGTCGTCCGCCTTGCCGAGGGCGATATGGACCGCGCGACCGTCTATGGCGATGATCCCGCGGCGCAGGCGATGCTGTTCGCAAACTCAGGCGCCGAGCATCTGCACGTCGTCGATCTCGACGGCGCGTTTGCGGGGGCTTCGGTCAATGGCGACGCGGTGCGCGCGATCGTTTCGCAGTTTCCGGGGCATGTGCAGCTGGGCGGCGGGATCCGCACGCGCGCCAATGTCGAGGGCTGGTTCGATCTGGGCGTGTCGCGGGTCGTGATCGGCACCGCGGCGCTCGAGGATCCCGACTTCGTGCGCGGCGTGGCGAAGGATTTCCCCGGCGGCATCGTCGTCGCGGTCGATGCGAAGGACGGCATGGTCGCGACCAAGGGCTGGGCCGACGTTTCGACCACCAGCGCGGTCGATCTCGCGCGCCGGTTCGAGGATGCGGGCGTGGCGTCGCTGCTATTCACCGATGTCGGGCGCGACGGGATGCTGAAGGGCTGCAACGTCGAGGCGACGGTCGACCTTGCGCGCTCGGTCGACATTCCGGTGATCGCGAGCGGCGGGGTGAAGGGGATCGCCGAGATCCACGTGCTGGCCTTGCATGTTCGTGATGGGGTCGAGGGCGTGATCACGGGGCGTGCGTTGTACGACGGGCGGCTCGATCTTGCGGCGGCGTTGAGCGTGGCGAAGGCGGCATGAGGGTTCACGCGGAGACGCGGAGCCGCGGAGAGTCTTTTGGCGCCGCAGGCAGATATGGGTTCACGCGAAGGCGCGAAGGCGCGAAGAGGGAGAAAGGCAGAGCAGGAAGTCTCCTTTCTCTTCGCGCCTTTGCGCCTTCGCGTGAGTCAATCTTAGCGGCTTCGCCGCGGCTCCGCGTCTCCGCGTCTCCGCGTGAACCCCTTCTTCGAGACGCCGCATGACCGTCCGCGCGCGCGTGATCCCGTGTCTCGACGTCGCCGATGGCCGCGTCGTGAAGGGCGTGAACTTCGTCGAGCTGCGCGACGCGGGCGATCCGGTCGAGCAGGCGCGCGCCTATGATGCCGCCGGGGCGGACGAATTGTGCTTTCTCGATATCGGCGCGAGCCATGAGGGCCGGGGCACGATCCTCGACGTCGTGCGGCGGACCGCCGCGGTGTGCTTCATGCCGCTGACGGTCGGCGGCGGCGTGCGGACCGCGGACGATGCGCGCGCGCTGTTGCTGGCGGGCGCGGACAAGGTCGCGGTCAATTCCGCCGCGGTCGAGCGGCCCGAACTCGTCGCCGATATCGCCGAACGTTTCGGCAGCCAGTGCTGCGTCGCGAGCGTCGACGCGCGGCGCTCGGGCGAAGGTTGGGAAGTGTTCACGCATGGCGGCCGGCGCGCGACCGGGATCGACGCGATCGCGCATGCGGTGAGGCTCGCCGAGCTCGGCGCGGGCGAGCTGCTCGTCACCTCGATGGACCGCGACGGGACGCGCAGCGGCTATGACCTCGACCTGATCCGCGCGATCGCCGACCGCGTGGCGGTGCCGGTCGTGGCAAGCGGCGGGGTCGGCGGGCTCGACGATCTGGTCGCCGGGATCCGCGACGGGCATGCGAGCGCGGTACTCGCCGCATCGATCTTCCACTTCGGCCAGGCGTCGATCGGCGACGCGCATGCCGCGCTGGCGGCTGCGGGGATCCCGGGTGCGGACCCCCCTGCGGTCGGCCTGACCGGCATGGCGACGCTGCCGCTGGTCGCGGTGCAGTCGGGGCATAGCGGCGTGGTGCATCCGCGCACCGGCCCCGAAACGTCGGACATCGCGCTGTTCGCGGTCGCCGCGATCGGCGTCTGGCTGGTCCGCCGCGCGCTGCGCAAGCGGTTCCTGAAGCGGCCGCCGCGCGCAAAGGATTGACCCGCCCGCGCGCCTGCGTCAGCACGCGCGGCATGGCAGACCCCGTTTTCGATCGCCTGGAGGCGACCATCCGCGCGCGCCGCGATTCGCCCGCCGACACCTCCTACACCGCCAGCCTGTTCGCGCGTGGCCGCCCGAAGATCGCGCAGAAGCTCGGCGAGGAAGCGGTCGAGACGGTGATCGCGGCCTGTTCGGGCGACGAGGCGAGCATCGTCCCCGAGGCCGCCGACCTGATGTTCCATCTCGCGGTGCTGCTGGCGGACGCCGGGCTGAGCCTCGACGATGTGCGGGCCGAGCTTGAGCGGCGCGAGGGGGTCGGTGGGTTGGTCGAGAAGGCTGCGCGGACGGGGTGACCCGCCAGCTCCGTCATTCCTGCGAAGGCGGGGAACCGGGACTGGCTGGCCGTGCCGCGGGATCGCTGACGGCCGACGATATGGATCCCCGCCTTCGCGGGGATGACGAAGGTTGGTAGGATGCCTGAAAAGGAGCAAGCCCCATGCCGATCGACGCCACCCAGCCCTATGACGACCAGAACATCTTCGCGAAGATCCTGCGCGGCGAGATTCCGTCGAACCGCGTCTATGACGACGACTATGCGATCGCGTTCCACGACATCAATCCGCAGC
Source organism: Sphingomonas sp. Ant20 (assembly GCF_000783375.1). NCBI lineage: Bacteria > Pseudomonadati > Pseudomonadota > Alphaproteobacteria > Sphingomonadales > Sphingomonadaceae > Sphingomonas > Sphingomonas sp. Ant20. The sequence goes on along the minus strand of NZ_JRVI01000110.1, from coordinate 3,356 downwards.
GCCGACGCATCTGCTGGTGATCCCCAAGGGCGCCTATGTCTCGTGGGACGATTTCTCCGCGCGTGCGGGCGATGCGGAGATCGCCGGGTTCATCCGCGCGGTCGGGACGGTCGCGCGCGCCGCGGGGCTGGTCGAGCCGGGCTATCGCCTGCTCGCGAACATCGGCCAGCACGGGCATCAGGAGGTGCCGCATCTGCACGTTCATGTCTTCGGCGGGCGTCCGCTTGGCCCGATGCTGGCCGGATAGCGCGGCTTTCCGCCACTAAAGGATTGCGCGTAATAAAATTGCCATTAGGCTTCCCGGCTTGAGCAAGGGGGCCAGTGAACCGGCCCTCACAACCCCCGGGGGGAACCGAATTGATTTTTGGTCGCGTTAAGTCACTGGACGCCATTCTGGCGACGGCGGAGAAGAAATCGCTCCACCGATCGCTGGGCGCGTTCCAGCTAACCATGCTCGGCATCGGTTGCGTGATCGGCACGGGCATCTTCGTGCTGACCTCCGCCGCCGCGCAGAAGGCCGGGCCGGGCATGATCCTGAGCTTCGTCGTCGCCGGCGCGGTCTGCGTCGTCGCCGCGCTCTGCTATGCCGAGATCGCGGCGATGGCCCCGGTCGCGGGCTCCGCCTACACCTACACCTATTCGGTCATGGGCGAGCTGCTCGCCTGGACGGTCGGATGGGCGCTGATCCTCGAATATGCGGTGGCCGCGAGCGCCGTGTCGGTCGGCTGGTCCGGCTATTTCGCGGGCTCGATATTGCACGAGACGTTCGGGATAACACTCCCGACCTGGCTGTCGCACGGGCCGTACATGCCGGGCGGGTTCATCAACCTGCCCGCGGTCGTCATCTCGCTGCTGATCACCTGGCTGCTGATGATCGGCACGACCGAGAGCGCGCGCGTCAACGCGGTGCTGGTGACGATCAAGGTCGTCGCGCTGACCGCGTTCGTCGCGCTGACGCTGCCCAAGACGCATGGCAGCAATTTCGAGCCGTTCCTCCCCACCGGCATCCTCGGCAGCAACGGGCTGGGCGTGGTCGGCGCGGCGGCGACGATCTTCTTCGCCTATGTCGGCTTCGACGCGGTCTCGACCGCGGCCGAGGAGACCAAGGACCCGCAGCGCAACGTGCCGATCGGGCTGATCGCCTCGCTCGGCATCTGCACCGTGTTCTACATGCTGGTCGCAGCGGGCGCGATCGGCACGATCGGCGGGCAGCCGCTGTTCGGCCCCGACGGCGTGCCGTTCACCACCGGGTCGGCCGAGCTCGCCCGCGCCTGCCTGATCCCCGCCAACGCGCAGGCGCTGGTCTGCTCGAACGAGGCGCTGGCGCATGTCCTGCGTCAGGTCGGCTATGCCAATGTCGGCAACTGGATGGGCTATGCCGCCGGTCTCGCGCTGCCGTCGGTGATCCTGATCCTGATGTTCGGCCAGACGCGCATCTTCTTCGTGATGAGCCGCGACGGCCTGCTGCCCGAAGTGCTGAGCCGCGTGCATCCCAAGTGGAAGACGCCGCATATCGTCACCGCGATCACCGGCGTGTTCGTCGCGTTCGCCGCCGCGTTCCTGCCGGTCGGGCAGCTCGCGGACATCGCCAATGCGGGCACGCTCTACGCGTTCATGATGGTCGCGATCGCGCTGCTGATCCTGCGCAAGCGCGAGCCGAACCGGCATCGTCCGTTCCGCACGCCGGCGGCCTGGATCGTCGCGCCGCTGACGATCGTCGGCTGCATCGGGCTGTACTTCTCGCTTCCCTATGAGGCGATGGCGGTACTGCCGATCTGGGGCGCGGTCGGCCTCGTGATCTATTTCCTCTATGGCTACCGCAAGAGCTATCTCGGGCGCGGCATGGCCGATGGCGGCGAGCCGATCGACATGGCGCCCCCGGGCAGCCACTGAGACAGGACGCAGCAAAAAGGGCCGCGGGAGGAAACTCCCGCGGCCCTTTTTTTTTTGTGCGTGATACCGGACGCGTCATCCCCGCCTGCGCGGGAATGACGGTTCGGTTCGTCAGCCGATATGCTTGGCGGCCAGCGCCTTCATGTCGACCATCGGGCGGGCGCCGACATGGCTGATGATCTCGGCCGCGCAGACCGCACCGAGCTTGAGCGAGGCGTGGAGGTCGTGGCCCTGTGCCTGGCCGTGGAGGAAGCCCGCCGCGAACAGGTCGCCCGCGCCGGTCGTGTCGACGACCTTGGCGATCGGCTCGGCCTTCACTTCGGCGCGCGTGCCGTTCTGGATCGCGCAGGCACCGTGTTCGCCGCGGGTGACGACCAGGGTCGGGACCTGGGCCGAGATCTTCGCGACCGCCGCGTCGAAATCCTCGGTCTCGGCAAGCGCCGCGAGTTCGCTCTCATTGGCGAACAGGATGTCGATCAGGCCGTCCGACAGCAGCTGGCGGAAATCGCCGCCGTGGCGCGAGATGCAGAACACGTCGCTGAGCGTGAAGGCGACCTTGCGCCCTGCCCCGCGCGCGCAATCGATCGCGGCGCGCATCGCGGCGCGCGGCTCTTCGGGATCCCAGAGATAGCCCTCGAGATACAGGATCGCGCTGTCGGCGATCATCGCGGTATCGATCGCCGCGGCGGGGAGGAACTGCCCTGCGCCGAGGAAGGTGTTCATCGTCCGCTGGCCATCGGGCGTCACGAAGATCAGGCAGCGGCCGGTGGTCGGGTCGCCGGCGCGGACCGGGGTCGCGAACTCGATGCCGATGCTGCGGACGTCATGCGCGAAGACCTGGCCGAGCTGGTCGTCGGCGACCTGGCCGATGAAACCGCACTTGCCGCCGAGCGCAGCGACGCCGGCGACGGTGTTGGCGGCCGATCCGCCCGAGATTTCCATGCCCGGCCCCATCTTGGCGTAGAGCGCATCGGCTTCTTCGGACGAGAACATCAGCTGCATCGAGCCCTTGGCGACACCGATCTCGGCGATGAAGGCGTCGTCGGCGGTGCTCAGAATGTCGACGATGGCATTGCCGATCGCGACGACGTCATAGGTAGGCGTGCTCAAGGGGAGGTCTCCGGACCGAACGGGAAAAGCTCGCCGTAATTCGCGCAGGCGGCAGGCGCAACCGCTGCGGCGCCGGGTGCCCGAGCCGCCGGCGTCAGCGCAGATAGGCGACGAGGCTGAGGCCGGCGACCTTGCCGAACACTGAATAGCTCGCCTCGAGCATCGTCTTGCGCTGCATCAGGTCCATCGAGATCTGGCCGTAATCCGCATCCTCATTGTCCGAGACGATCTTCTCGAGCAGCGCGGCACGGTCGGCCGCGCGCGCGCCGAGCGTCTCGATCTGCGCCTGGCGGAGGCCGTTGGCGGCGTTGAGGCCGCGGACCTGCGGCAAGGCGGCGTCGAGCTGCGCGCAT
>NZ_JRVI01000011.1:0-8059 GCF_000783375.1 Sphingomonas sp. Ant20 | reverse complement strand
GTCCGCGCCGCGGTGCCTATCGCCTGCCCGTACGCGGCCGGCTCGTCACCGGCTTCGACGCGGTGTCCGATGTGGGCGTGCGATCGCGCGGGCTGACCTTCGCGGTCGCGCCGGACGCGCGCGTAGTCGCGCCGGCGGCGGGCATCGTCCGTTACGCCCGGGCGTTTCGCGGTTATGGCCGGATCGTGATCCTCGATCACGGCGATGGCTGGACGACGCTGTTGACCGGGCTTGCCGACACCGGGGTGAAACCGGGCGTCCGCGTCGCCGCCGGATCGCGGATCGGCACCGCGCCGGGGGGCGAGGATCCGCTGATCACGGTCGAGCTTCGGCGGCGCGGGCGACCCGTCGACGCGGCCGCATTGATCGGCTAATCAACCAAGAACCGGTCGGGCGTCCATTCGCCAGACCGCGAAGACCGTCGCGGCTTTGCTCCGCGCGCACTATACCGCTACGCTGTGCCTTCCCCCGGTTTCAGGACCTTAGATGCCACGTCCGATCCTTACCGCTACCGCCATCCTCGGCGCGCTGACCCTCGTGCCGCTGGCCACCTCGGCGATGGCGGCGGTCGATACCGACACGTATCGCGAGTTCGACCAGTTTCTCGACGTCTTCAACCGCGTGAAGGCGGAATATGTCGACAAGGTCGATGACAAGACGCTGATCAAGGGCGCGATCCAGGGGATGCTCGCAAGCCTCGACCCGCATTCGAGCTATGTCGACGCGCTGGATTACGAGAATCTGCGGATCATGACCGAAGGCAATTATGGCGGCCTCGGCCTGACGGTGCAGATGGAGGACGGCGCGATCAAGGTCGTCACCCCGCAGGAAGACTCGCCCGCCGCGCGCGCGGGCGTCAAGTCGGGCGATTACATCACGCATATCAACGGCAAGCTGATCTACGGCGATTCGCTCGACGAGGCGGTCGCGCAGATGCGCGGCAAGCCCGGCAGCAAGATCACGCTGGGGCTCGTCCGGCCGGGTCGCGACAAGCCGCTCGACGTGTCGATGCTGCGCGAGATCATCGTCCAGAAGCCGGTGAAATGGGAGGTGCGCGGCGATGTCGGTTATATCAACATCAACACCTTCAGCGAGAATACCGGCGCGGACACGCGCGCGGCGATCATGGCGATCGACAAGTCACTGGGGCACCGTCCGCTCGGCTATGTCGTCGACCTGCGGCAGAATGGCGGAGGTCTGCTGACCCAGGCGATCGCAGTCAGCGACGCGTTCCTCGATCACGGTGAGATCGTGTCGCAGCGCGGCCGCGAGAAGACGGATATCGAGCGCTACTACGCCAAGCCCGGCGACGACGCGCATGGCCTGCCGGTCGTCGTGCTGACCGATCCAGGGACCGCATCGGCCTCCGAGATCGTCGCGGCGCGCTGCAGGATCATCACCGCGCGCTGATCATGGGCGAACGCACCTTCGGCAAGGGATCGGTCCAGACCGTGCTCCAGCTCGGGCCCGAGACCGCGTTGCGCCTGACGACCGCGCGCTACTTCACGCCGTCGGGCCGGTCCGTCCAAGAGGGCGGAATCGAACCCGATATCCGCGTGCTCCAGATCAGCGATCCCGATCACAAGGCGCGCCCGGTGTTCCGCGAGGCCGACCTGCGTCGTCACCTGATCAACGAGGTGAAGGCCGACAATGCGGTGCTCGAGGAAGATACCAAGGACGATCCGCGCTTCTCGGCGACGCCCGAGGCGCTGAAGAAGCAGGGGGTCGAGGACTTCCAGCTTTATTATGCGCTGAAGACGGTCGCCCGGCTCGGCGGCGCCGCGCAGGTCGCCGCCGCGACCAAGGCACCCGTCAAGTGAGCGTACGCCGCGGGCTGGGGATGACCAAGAACGAGGAGATCGCCCGGTCGATCGCGCTCGTGCTGCCGCTGCTGCTGTTGCTGGGGGCGCTCGGGTCGCAATATCTGGGCGGGCTCTATCCGTGCGAGATGTGCCACTGGCAGCGCTGGCCGCATTATTCGGCGGTGTTGCTCGCGGCGGCGACGTTCGTGGTGCCGCAGCGCTCGCTGCGCGCCTCGCTGGTGCTCGTCGCGGCATTGCTGATCGGGATCAGCGGCGCGATCGGGCTGTTCCATGCCGGGGTCGAATATCACTGGTGGAACGGCATCACCGCCTGCACCACGACGGTGTCGATGGCGGGCACGACGCCGGCCGAACGGCTCGCCGCGATCATGAACGCGCCGATGGTGCGCTGTGATTCGGCGCAGTGGTCGCTGGCGGGGATTTCGCTCGCCGGGTTCAACGCGATCTTTTCCCTGGGCGGCGCGATCACCATCTTCGTGCTGATGAGGAAGACACGATGACCACCGCGACCCCGATCCCGACCGTCCCGCGCGGCACCGGCTGGAAGCCGGGCGATCGCAAGCACCCGAGCGAGGCGATGGTCCGCGTCGACCAAGCCGGCGAATATGGCGCGATCCGCATCTATGCGGGGCAGCTCGCGGTGCTGGGCGACCGGCACCCGTCGTCGCGCCTGATCCATCACATGGCGCAGCAGGAGGAGCGTCACCGCGCGTTCTTCGACCGGATGATTGTTGAGCGGCGTGTGCGGCCGACTGTGCTGCAGCCGATCTGGAAGGTCGCGGGTTTCGCGCTTGGCGCGGTCACTGCCGCGATCAGCCCGCGTGCCGCGATGGCCTGCACCGCGGCGGTCGAGACCGAGATCGACAAGCATTATGCCGAACAGCTCGTCGCACTGGGCGACAGCGATCCCGAACTGAGCGCGGCGATCCTCGATTTCCAGGCCGAGGAGCTGGAGCACAAGGCGACCGCGATCGCTGCCGGGGCGGAGGAAACCCCCGGCTATCCGGTGATGAGCGCGCTGATCCGGCTGGGCTGCAAGGTCGCGATCGCGACCGCGAAACGGATCTGACCGCGGCGCCGGCCGTTGGGACTGAAACGCGTGGCGTTGCAGCGTTCAGCCTAGGGCCACCGACGATCGCCGATCCTGTCGGCCAACAGATACGGATTATGGGAGTGGTGCGTATGAGGATGATGATGGCGGCGGCCTTGCTGGTCGCCGGTCCGGTGGCGGCGCAGACGGTGACGTCGGGTGCGGCCATCCCGGCCAAGCCCGGTGCCCCCGCAGCCAAGCCCGCGTCCGCGCCGGGTGAGGTGTCGCGCAGCGCCCCGGTCAACGGCGTGCTCACGCTGTTCGGCAACGAGCGCTGCCCGACCAATGCACAGGGCGAGGAAATCGTCATCTGCGTGCGTCGCAGCGCGCAGGAGCAATATCGCGTCCCCAAGGAGCTGCGCGAGTTCGCCGTGACGCCCGAAAATGAGAGCTGGGCGGCCAAGGCGCAGGGCACGCTCGGCACCGGTGTCGGTGCGAACAGCATCGGCAGCTGCTCGACCGTCGGCCCTGGCGGCGCAACCGGATGTTTCGGGCAGCGCGTTCGCGAAGCGCGCCGCGAAAACAAGGAGCGCGCAGCCGAGGTGCCCATTCTCCCATAGGCTGCCGCGACCGGTTTGCGTTCAGCGCGCGAACCCGTCGATGCTGTTGCGTCGTCAAAGACAACCGCATAGCGTTGGCGCGTCCGCGTGACTGGCGCCGAGTGGATCACCACGGGGAAGCGCGGACGGTTCCGCCGCGCGCCTGGGCAGCCCCTCTGGACGGAGCTTGTGCCATGCGCGACCCTTTTCGTATCGCCTTCCTACTGTTTCCCAACGTCACCCAGCTCGACCTCACCGGTCCTGCCCAGATCCTGTCGCGGCTTGGCGAGGCGCAGGTCGATCTCGTCTGGAAGACGCGCGATCCGGTGCCAACCGACGCCGGGTTTTCGATCCTTCCGACCGCGATCTTTGCCGAGGTGCCGTACGCGGATATCCTTTGCGTCCCGGGAGGCTTCGGACTCAACGACGTCATCGCCGACGACGAAGCGATGGCATGGGTGGGGGCCGTCGGGGCGGGCGCGACATGGGTCACCAGTGTCTGCACCGGCTCGTTGATCCTGGGTGCCGCGGGATTGCTCGACGGGTACCGCGCGGGGTGCCACTGGGCTCAGCGTGACATGTTGCCGCTCTTCGGTGCGATCCCCGTCGACGCGCGCACCGTGGTCGATCGCAACCGAGTCACCGGCGGCGGTGTGACGGCGGGCATCGACTTTGCGCTGACACTGATCGCGCTAATCCGCGGCGAGGCGCATGCACGCATGGTGCAATTGGCGCTCGAATATGATCCCCAGCCACCGTTTGACAGCGGCTCACCCGCACAGGCCGGTCCGGAGATCGTCGCCGCGTACCAGCGCCGTGTGCAGGCGTTGGCACCGACGCGTGACGAAGACCTGCGCGCGCTTGCCCGGCGTCGTGGTTACGGGTGACGCTTCAGCCCGCGGACGCGGTGCCAGATGTAGAAGCCGACCAGCGCGATCAGGACGATGCCGATCAGCAGGTCCGCGCTGTGGAAGGCGGCCTTCACACGCGGGTCGCTGTCCCATTTGTCGCCGAGCTTCATGCCGACCCAGGCAAGCCCGAAGCACCACGGCCAGGAGCCGATGAAGGTGTAGAGGTGGAAGGGTACGAGCTTCATCCGCGCGACACCCGCCGGAAAGGCGATGAACGAGCGGATGACGGGGAGCAGCCGCCCGATCAGCACCGCCATGCTGCCCCAGCGCGCGAAGAACCGGTCTGCTGCATCGAGCTCGCCCGGGCCGATCAGGACATAGCGACCCCAGCGCTCGGCCATCGGTCGACCGCCGCGCTTGCCGACCTCATAGGCGACGATCGAGCCGAGGTTGCACCCGATCGCGCCCGCGGTGGCGGCGAGATACAGGTCGAACCGGCCGGTCGACACCAGATAGCCGGCGAACGGCATGATGATCTCGGATGGAAGCGGGATACACGCGCTTTCGATCGCCATGAGGATCGCGATGCCGACATAGCCGCCGGACGAGATCACCCAGATCGTGAAGGTGGCCAGCACGGCCAGAATCTTTTCGAACATGGCGCGGGGATTTGCGCGATGCGGCGCGCGAAGGGAAGGGCCAATCGGTTCGCCTAAGCCAGCCGCGTGCCGGCCATTCGCAGATCCTCGACGAATCGCGCATATTCCTCGTCGGCCTGAACCTTGTCGGGCAGGCGCAGCAGGTAACTGGGATGGACGGTGATCCATGCCTCGCCGCCGCCGGGAAGCTGCAGCGCGCGGCCGCGTTCCTTGCCGATCGTCATCACCTTGCCGAACAGCGAGCGGGCCGCGGTGGCGCCGAGCGCGACCGTCACCTTGGGCGCGACGAGCATCTGCTCCTGCTCGATCCACCACCGGCAGGCCTCGATCTCGCCGGCACCGGGCTTGGCGTGGATGCGCCGCTTGCCGCGCTGTTCGAACTTGAAATGCTTGACCGCGTTGGTGACATAGGCGCGGCTGCGGTCGAGTCCCGCCTCCGCCATCGCGCGATCGAACATCTGACCGGCGGGGCCGACGAACGGCCGCCCGGCAAGATCCTCCTGGTCGCCTGGCTGTTCGCCGACGAACATCAGCGGCGCGTCGATCGGTCCCTCGCCGAACACGGTCTGGGTCGCGGGCTTGTAGAGCGGGCAGCGGGTACAGCCCGCGGCCTCGTCGCGCAGCGCCTCCCAGGCGATCATGCTGTTGCCGCCGACGACGTCGCGGGCGCGCTCGATCATGCCGCTCTCGCGCGCCTGTGCGGTGGCGATCATGCCGGGGACGAGATCGGTTTCGGGCATGTTCTTCCAGTATTTGCGGGGCATTTCCTTCAACATCGCGCCGATCTTGACGCGCGCGGGGTTGAAGGTGCTGGCGTAATAGGTCTTCCAGACTTCTTCGGTCGGATCGCCCTCGGGTGCGTCGGTCTTCTTGGCGCCCGGCCCTTCGCTGAGCATCGTCCCGTCCCAGTGGATCGAGACGTTGGGGGTCAGGATCGACCAGCGCATGCTCGCAAAGCGATTGACGAAGAAGGCGGCGTTGGCGCGGACGATGTGGTGATCGGGTTCGAACCAGGCGACGAACCGGGTTGCGCCCTCTTCCTCGACCTCGCGGAAGCGCAGGAACGCGCGCATCTTGTGGATGTCGCGGCGGACATCCTTCGCAATCCGTTCGAGCGTCGCACGAGAGGATCGGCCCGATCCTCGATCAGCTTGGGTTCGCGGCGCAGCCGGTGGAGCAGCGTGTAGAGCAACGCGAACCGCTCCGGATCGCTGCCGAGGATGACGCTGCGGGCGAGATCGAGGAACGCGCGCGGGACCGAGACGGTCGCGGAGGCAGCCCGCGGCGCGGATGCTACAGGAGGATCCGGTGGCACCGTCCCGAACAGGTCCGCAGGGGCGCTACCCGCCTGCCACACCACGTCGTCGGGGGGCACGTCATCGGCCATCAGGCCGCGCGCTGCATCGCGCCAGCCATCGAAATCGTCCGGTTCGGCAAGGGTCACGACGCGCATCGCCGGTTCTACGCCGGGTAGCGGCGCTTGTTCCGCCGCGCTTGTATCTCGACCCCGGCGGATCGCCGTCCTATTTTATGGCGATGACCCAACAGACCTCAGCCCCGGAACCCGCTCGTCCGCTGATCGGGCGCGATACACGCCTGTGCATGTCGCTGTCGGCGCGACCGGGCAATTTCGGGACCCGGTTCCATAACCGGCTCTATGCGCTGACCGGACTCGACTATGTCTACAAGGCGTTCTCGACCCGCGACCTGGAGGGCGCGGTGCGCGGTATCCGGGCGCTCGACATCCGCGGCTGCGCGATCTCGATGCCGTTCAAGGAGGCGGTGATCGCGCTGCTCGATGGACTCGCGCCCTCGGCCGCGGCGATCGACAGCGTCAACACGATCGTGAACGACGATGGCGTGCTGACCGGGCACAACACGGATTATGCCGCGGTCGCGGCACTGGTTGCGGATATCGATCCGGCAACGCGGTTCGTGCTGCGCGGGTCGGGCGGGATGGCGAAGGCGGTCGCCGCGGCATTACGCGACACGGGCTTCCGCGACGGCGTCATCGTCGCGCGCAACGAACCCGCCGGGCGTGCGCTCGCCAATCTCTATGGCTTCGCATGGGCCGCGGATCTTCACACCGAAGAGCAGGCGGACCTGCTGATCAACGTCACGCCGATGGGGATGACGGGAGCCGATGCGGACGCGCTCGCCTTTCCGCCGGCGATGATTGCGACGAGCGCCATTGCGTTCGACGTCGTGCAATATCCCCCGGAAACGCCGTTCCTGCGCGCCGCAGCTGCGGCGGGGAAACGCTGCATCACCGGCACCGAGGTCGCGATCCTTCAGGCGCTCGAGCAGTTCGTGCTCTACACCGGCATCCGCCCGATCGACGCGCAGGTCGCCGACGCCGCCGCCTTCGCGCGGGCTCACGGCTGAGCTCCGGCGGCGATTTGCCCTTGTGATCGGGCAGGGGCGGCACAAGATATGCTGCACTGCACCATTCACGGAGCCGGGCGCAAGGCGTCGGGCGCGCATGACGGGACGATCGATGGCCAGGCTTTCGGAAACACTCGCGCAACTGGCGCAGGCGCAACGCGCCGCGGCGGCGCGCTTCGCCGAGCAGCCAGAGAACGAGGACTCACGCCTGCGCCCGCTCGAATCATTCGGCGCGAATCCCGGCGCGTTGCGTGCGTTGACCTATGTGCCCGAGGCGACGTCCGACCGGCGGATGCCGCTGGTCGTCGTTCTCCATGGCTGTACGCAGACCGCCACGGGGTATGACCGGGGGGGCGGGCTGGTCCGATCTTGCCGACCGGCACGGGTTCGCCGTGCTCTATCCCGAGCAGCAGCGCGCGAATAACGGCAATCTCTGCTTCAACTGGTTCGACGCCGAGGATATCCGCCGCGGTGGCGGTGAGGCGCAGTCGATCCGGTCGATGATCGCGACGATGGTCCGCGACGTCGCGATCGATCCCGACCGCATCTATGTAACGGGATTGTCGGCCGGCGGCGCGATGGCTGGCGTGATGCTCGCCACCTATCCCGAGCTGTTCGCTGCCGGGGCGATTATCGCAGGTCTTCCCTATGGCACCGCGACCTCGATGTCGCAGGCGCTCGACCGGATGCGCGGGCGGGGCCTGCCCGTGCC
>NZ_JRVI01000109.1:0-21142 GCF_000783375.1 Sphingomonas sp. Ant20 | reverse complement strand
GGGGCGAAGCTGACGTCCATGTCGCGGCGCGTGACCATCAAGACCCTACTGGTCAATCAACGCAACGCCAGCCCGCAGTCGCTCGCCAAGCACCTGCGCTACATCGAGCGCGACGGCGCCGGCCGCGATGGCGAACCGGGCCGGGCCTACGGGCCGCAGATTGACGATGCCGACCTCGATGCCTTCAAGGAGCGGGCCAACGACGACCGGCACCATTTCCGCTTCATCGTCTCGCCCGAGGACGGGGCCGAGCTGGACGACCTGCGCACCTACACCCGGCATCTTGTGAACCGCATGGAAGCCGATCTGGGGACGCGGCTGGATTGGGTGGCAGTCGATCACTGGAACACCGACAACCCGCACACCCACCTGATCGTGCGCGGGCGCGACGACACCGGCAAAGACCTCATCATCGCGGGCGACTACATCGCCCACGGCTTCCGCCATCGCGCCGCCGAACTGGCGACGGAATGGCTGGGGCCGCGCACCGAACTGGAGATCCAGCAGACCTTGCAGCGCGAGGTGGAACAGGAGCGGTGGACGAGCCTCGACCGCACATTGCAGCGTGAGGCCGGCGAGGATGGCCGGGTGCAGATCGAGCGCTTCAATGAGCCCCGCCTGCAACGCCAGCGGCTGCTGCTGATCGGCCGACTCCAACGCTTGCAGCGCCTGGGCCTGGCTGACGAGACGCAGCCCGGCACCTGGGCCGTGCATGCCGACGCGGAGAAGACCTTGCGCGCCTTGGGCGAGCGTGGTGACATCATCCGCACCATGCAGCGCGCCATGAGCGGCCAGCCGCGCGAGCAGGCGGTGTTTGAGCCCGGCGACGACGGCCGCACCATCGTCGGCCGCGTGGCCGGCAAGGGGCTGGCCGACGAGCTGCACGACCGCGGCTATCTGGTCATCGACGGCGTGGACGGCAAGGCCCACTACGTCGCTTTGAACGCCCGCGACGAGCTGGCGAACTATCCCACCGGAGCCGTGGTGGAGGTACGCGGTTCCAACGAGGTGCGGGCGGCCGACAAGAACATCGCCGCGCTGGCGAGCGATGGCCTGTACCGCGCCGATCATCACCTGGCGATCGAGCAAGGCCGAGCCAAGCCCGGCCGCGACCCGCAGGAGGTCGTCGCGGCCCATGTCCGCCGACTGGAAGCCCTGCGCCGGGCCGGCATCGTGGAACGTGTGGCTGATGGACTATGGAAGGTGCCGGACGACCTGGCCGAACGTGGCCGCCAGAACGACGCACAGCGCCTGGGCGGCGTGGCGGTGGAGCTGAAATCGCACTTGCCCATCGAGCGGCAGGCCCGCGTGATCGGCGCGACCTGGCTGGACCAGCAGTTGATCGGTGGCGGCAAGGGGCTGGGCGATCTGGGCTTTGGCGGCGAGACGAAGGAAGCCTTGCAGCAGCGCGCCGACTTCCTTGAAGAACAGGGGCTGGCCCAGCGGCGTGGGCAGCGGGTGATCCTCGCCCGGACCTGCTGGGGACGCTGCGGAATCGGGAACTGGCAAAGGCCGCCAAGGATATTGCCGCCGAAATCGGCCTAGCGCATCGGCCCGTCACCGACGGGCAGCGAGTGGCTGGCATCTACCGGCGCAGCCTCATGCTCGCCAGCGGGCACTACGCGATGCTAGACGACGGCATGGGGTTCAGTCTGGTGCCGTGGAAGCCGGTGATTGAACAGCGACTGGGGCAGCGACTTGCCGCGACGGTGCGCGGTGGCGGCGTGGCGTGGGAAATCGGACGGCAGCGGGGAATGGGCATTGGCTAATGCTCGAAGAGTCTCAGCCACATAACCCGGCAGGCTGTCTAGAGATATGCCGAGGCAGTTGTGAAATTCTTCGCTGCATATCTTCAACGGGTTGGATCTATGGCCCGGAAGCGGCCATCCAGATAGACGAGTGGATCGGCATAGGCAGATGTGAGCACACGCTCGACACTGGCCAGCATTACCGAGTGGGTGCCGACTGCATGGTGTTCAATCAGCTCACAGAACAGCGAAGCCTGCGCCCCTTGCAGATAGGGCAACCCATTGACTTCATCAAATCGCCAGGCTTCATGATCGAAACGGTCGGTCCCCGTGGCGCTACGGCAGTGCACCGCAAGTACCTCCTGTTCTGCGCGGAGTACATTGATGCAGAATCGTCGAGAAGCCAGCAGCGGCCCATGGATACGGGTTTGCTGACCAATGCACACTAGAACCGTGGGCGGCTCCAGTGAGACTGATGTGAATGAACTGGCGATCATTACGTGTCCGTGGCCATCGGGAGCGATCGACGTGATTAGCGTCACCGTGGAGGCCACGCCGCGCATCGCCTGCCTCAATTGGGCAGCAATCAAAGGGTGTTGGGACATGTAGATGTGCTCAATCATGGGTTACGGGTGTGTTTCACGCTTGGCCCAACCAGGGTGCTTTGTCAGCAAACCCAACATCTCGTCCATCGCGTCATAGGAGCGTTTGAGCGTGCTGTATGGATTCCCCCCGACCAATGTGCCGTCATAGCCGACGGGGCCGGTATAACCGAACGACTTGGCAAGTCCAAGAAGTGCGAAGTTGTCGAGTTCTCCTGCATCGAGCGCCTCGAAAGTGGCAATACGACTCCAGCCAAGTGGGCTGCGGGTTGCGCCGCTGAGAGTCAATTCCCGCATGAAGGGTGTTGACGCCATTAACGCTGGCGTCGGGTCTACTGCCTGATAGCCCTCCGTCGGGCTGCCTGCATTGGTTTCGTAGCCATACCAGTGATAGCTTGGAAACACGATGCCGAGATTCGGATGGTTTACGACCGAGCAGATCTGTGCCGCAATGGAGTAATGATCCATCCAGAAGCCCAGATGAAAATACAGCAGGATGTCAATTCCGCGCCGTGCGCAAATCTCAAGTGCCCGACCAAGGAAGTCCTGCAGTACCTTGTCGTCCGGTGCCTTTCGATGATTTGAACCGTGGCCTGCCGTCCTGATTCCAAGATTGACAGCCTTCACGCCTTCCATCTCCTCAAGCATCCGCAAGAATCCTGCGTTGATGGGATGCTGTGGGCCCTGATCCAGGTCGATCACCACATACACGCTAAAGACCTCCAAACCGAAACGATCTTTCACGGTGGATAGACGCTTTGCGGTTTCCCATCGGCTCCCTGACCAGACGGCATAGGTCAGGCCGTCATAACCGATGTCAGCCAGCATTTCGCATTGGACATCGAAGGCATAGGTACCAGCCGAAGAAGTAAAAGCGAGATCCCAGGCAAAAAATTTTATGACCGTGCAGCATCCTGCGCCTCCTCCAAATGGGCAGTAGCGTGCGCCGGAAAGTGCGGTACGACATGCTCGCCAAGTTCCTGAACAATCTCATGCGCCGGACGTGTCGCGTATTTCAGGTTGAGGCCAATATGATTAACCCCAATATCGCGCAAGCGGCTGAAGTAGTCAGTAAAGAATCGGTGACCAGCCCGAAACCCGAGGAAGATGGGCGATGGGGGTTCATCGGGATTCTCCGACAGGTCAATATAGAAGGACTGCGTGAAGGGTTTGAATCTTGGTGTCAGCGACCGCCAATTCTTGATTGTCATGGCTTGCTGCGCGATATTTTGGGGATAGTAAAGCCAGCCATCCCCATGCTCGGCAATCCATTCGACCGACTGGCGTGAATGACCAGTCACCATCACGGGAATGTCTCTCAACGCCGGTTTCGGCAGCGTATCTGCACCCGACAAGTTCACTCGGGGCGTGGAGATTTCCGGGAAGTCCTCACGCCAGGCTTGACGCAACACAGTCAATGCTTCTTGGAACAACGTGGCTCGCGCATCCATTGTCTGACCGAAGGCCGGGAACTCTGTTGGCCGATCACCCGTGGCGATACCTAGCACCAGGCGCTGATTTGACAAGCGGTCGATCGAGGCTGCTGCTTTGGCCACAAGCAAGGGATGACGCAGAGTGGTGATGACGCTGCCAGTTGCGAGCGCGATGCGCGACGTCTGTGCCGTGACGTAGCCCATGAATGGCCACAGGTCATGGATGTGACCCACGTCGCCAAAAGACGGGACATTGAGAAATACATCCCTGAAGTAAAGGGCTGCAAAGTTATGAGCTTCAGCCAATTGTGCCGTGCGAATCTGCTGTGCCACGTCCATCTCAGGAATGGCGCCAGGGTAGGACTCGATGGCGAAGAAAAAGACCCAGCGTCAGGCTTCCTTCCTGATACATGGTCGAGTATCCACGATGATTTTTGAAAGGGTTCATGGTCAAAATCCAAATAGGTGAATGGTCTGGGTCAAAGAGTCCGGCCTGCCGGTCGGCACCTTTGGGTTGTTACGGCTGCGCGGGAGAGGTGTCCCGCCGCAAGCCCGCCACCAGTACAAGAAATCCCTGCACGGCTTTTTCGGAAGCGGCGCGTGGGTCGTCTGCGCTGGCGATCCACAGCGATGCGCCCAGCAGCGCCCCGCTTATCAGGCGGGCCGTCGCCAGGGGATCGACGGGGCGTATGACTGCCTCCTCGATCAACTTCTGGAGGCTGCGGCGCGTATTCACGATGCACACGTTCTGGCTGGGCCACTGGGAGGGATCGCCCAGAACCGCTGGCCCGTCCAGCAGGACGATCCGCTGGACTTCGGGCTCGACGGCCATCTTGATGTAGCCAATGCACTCCTGAACGAAGCCGTCCCAGGTGGACTCCGCCTCCTCGACGATGACGGCCAGTCGGCCAGATATCTCTGCATCAATCTGGGCGATGACCGCCTCCAGCAGCCCTTTCTTTCCACCGAAGTGGTGATAGAGCGCTCCGCGCGTCAGTCCGGCTTGGGCCGTCAGCTCATCCATTGAACTGTCCGCATATCCCACGGTTGCGAACGCAGCGCGGGCGGCACTGATGAGCTTGGCCCGCGTTTCCTCAATCATCTCTGCACGCTTTTGTGCTATTAGGTCGTCCTCCGATTTTTCACATACGAAGTGTATGTAAATGATTGACATACGTTGCGTATGAGTGGATGATAAATGGCATACGTCACGTATGTCAAATTTTATCAACCGGGTTTCGCCATCCCTTCGAGACTGAAAACAATGAGCACATTGCCTTACCTTGCGGTCCTGCCTTCCTGGCGCCGCGCCTTGCCGTTAGCTGCGGCGAGCTTGCTGGCGCTGTCCCTAGCTGGCTGCAATAGCGACGCCGCCGACGCGGTCGCCGCCCCTCCACCCACGGTCAGCGTGGCACCTGTGTCGGTGCGCAAGATCGTCCTATGGGATGAGTTCAATGGCCGCGTCGAGGCGGTGGAAAGCGTTGCGCTGCGGCCACGTGTGAGTGGCTACATCGACAGGGTCAATTACGAAGAGGGCCAGATCGTCAAACGTGGCGACGTGCTGTTCGAGATTGACGCTCGCAGTTACCGTGCTGCTCTGGCTCGCGCGGAAGCAGACTTGGCCCGCGCCCGCACGCAGGCCGCACTGGCACGTAGCGAAGCGGCCCGTGCTCAAAAGCTGGCTTCGTTGCAAGCAGCCTCCACCGAGGAGTTGGAGCAGCGCCACGCCGCCGCCGATCAGGCCCAAGCCAACGTGCAGTTCGCCCAAGCCGCAGTCGAGACCGCCAAGTTGGATCTGTCGTTCACCCAGGTACGTTCGCCCATCACAGGCCGCGCCGGACGTGCACTGGTCACGGCAGGCAACTTGGTGAGTGCTGACGGCCAGGCCAGCATCCTGACCACCGTAGTCTCGCTGAACCCGGTGCACGTGCATTTTGATAGCGACGAGCGTACCTATCTGCGCTACGCCCACATGGCTCGCAACGGAGAGCGCCCCGACCAGCGCAGCGAAAGTATCCCGGTGCAGGTGGGCCTGGTCGGCGAGAACGGCTATCCACACGCCGGAAACGTGGACTTCGTGGACAACCGTGTCGATGCGGCCACCGGCACCATCCGCGCACGCGCCACCCTGGTCAATCCCGACGGCCTGCTTACGCCGGGCCTCTATGCCCGAGTGCGCCTGCCGGGTAGCGGCAGTTTCGAGGCCATGCTGATCGACGACAAGGCCATCCTGACCGACCAGAGCCGCAAGTACGTGTATGTGATCGATGAGAACAACACCGCCCAGCGCCGCGACATCACGCTGGGACGCAAGGCCGAAGGCCTGCGCATCGTCGAGGAAGGTCTAAATCCCGGCGACCGCGTGATCGTCAACGGCATCCAGAAGGTTTCTGTCGGCATGCCAGTGACGGCCCAGGACATTGAAATGGCGCCTGCAGGCCGACAAATCGCCCAGGCGAGCGAATGAGCGCGGAGAGCCAGCCATCATGAACTTTGCCCGCTTTTTCGTGGACAGGCCGATTTTTGCGGCCGTGCTGTCCATCATCATTTTCGTGGTTGGGTTGATCGCGATCCCGCTCTTGCCCGTCAGCGAGTACCCGGAAGTCGTGCCACCCAGCGTACAGGTTCGCGCCACGTATCCTGGCGCAAATCCGCGCGAAATCGCCGACACGGTAGCCGCACCACTGGAGGCATCCATCACCGGCGTGGAAAACATGCTCTACATGAAGTCCGTGGCCGGTAGTGATGGCGTGTTGGTGCTGACCGTCACCTTCCGTCCTGGCACCGATCCCGACGACGCCCAGGTCAAGGTACAGAACCGTGTCGCCCAGGCAGAGCCGCGTCTTCCCGAAGCGGTGCGCCAGCAAGGTGTGGTGACCGTCAAACAGTCCCACAACGAAACGCTGGTCGTGCAGTTGCGCTCGCCGGGCGATCGCTATGACGCGCTGTACCTGCGCAACTATGCCGTGCTCCATGTACGCGACGAGTTGGCACGCATCCAGGGGGTGGGCGATGCCACGATCAACGGCTCTGGCGACTACGCCATGCGCTTATGGCTGGACCCCGACAAAATTGCGGCGCTGGGTATGACCGCCGGCGATGTGGTCGAAGCCGTGCGCGAACAGAACGTCCAGGTCTCGGCCGGTCAACTAGGTGCGCCGCCCAACCCCTCGGGAAGCGACTTCCTCCTGTCCATCAATGCGCAGGGCCGGCTGGTGACGGAAGAAGAGTTCGGCGACGTCATCGTCAAGACCGGATCGCAGGGTCAGGTCACCCGGCTGCGAGATGTGGCGCGCGTGGAAATGGACGCATCCAGCTACTCGCTGATGTCGTTGCTCAACAACAAGCCTGCTGTCGCGATCTCTGTCTTTGAAGCCCCGGGCGCCAATGCCATCGAAATCTCGGATCAAGTCCGCGCGAAGATGGACGAGTTGGCCAAGCGCTTTCCCGAGGGAGTGGAATGGTCGGTGGAGTATGACTCAACTGTCTTCGTGCGTCAGTCGATCAAGGCGGTCGTCAACACTCTGCTGGAAGCCATCGGACTGGTGGTGCTGGTGGTGATCTTGTTCCTTCAGACTTGGCGTGCCTCCATCATCCCACTGCTAGCCGTGCCGGTGTCGGTGGTAGGCACCTTCGCCGTGCTGCTGATGCTGGGCTTTTCCATCAATACGCTCACGCTTTTTGGACTCGTGCTTGCCATCGGGATCGTGGTGGACGACGCGATCGTGGTGGTGGAAAACGTCGAGCGCAACATCGCCGAAGGGCTGGCGCCGCTGGCTGCGGCCCATCAGGCCATGCGCGAAGTCAGTGGCCCCATCGTCGCCATCTCGCTGGTGCTGTGCTCGGTATTCGTGCCTATGGCATTCCTGTCCGGCGTGACAGGGCAGTTCTACAAACAGTTCGCCGTCACCATTGCGATCTCCACGGTAATTTCGGCCATCAACTCGCTGACGCTGTCGCCTGCGCTGGCCGCGCGCCTGCTTCGCCCGCATGGTGCCGCGCCAGACCTGCCCACGCGGGTGCTGGATCGCAGTCTGGGCTGGATATTCCGGCCGTTCAACCGTTTCTTCCTGCGCAGCGCGGATGGCTATGGAAACAGCGTGTCGCGCATCCTCGGGCGGCGTGGTGCGGTGTTTCTCGTCTACATCGCGCTACTGGTGGCGACGGGAGCTGTGTTCAAGGCCGTCCCTGGCGGATTCATCCCCATGCAGGACAAGCTGTATCTCATCGGTGTCATCCAGCTACCCGAGGGTGCATCCCTGGAGCGCACGGAAGCGCTGGTCCGCCGTGTGAGCGACATCGCGCTCAAGACCGATGGCGTCTACAACGCCGTGCAGTTCCCGGGCATGAACGGCTTGCAGTTGACCAACACGTCCAATAGCGGCCTAGTGTATTTCGTACTCAAGCCCATCAATGAGCGCAAGCACACTGCAACCGAGATTGCGGAACAGTTGAACGAGCGCTTCGCTCAGGAGCAGGACGGTCTGGCCTTTGCCATCATGCCGCCCCCTGTCATGGGGCTGGGCGCGGGTTCCGGGTTCTCTCTTTACGTGCAGGATCGCAACCGTGAGGGCTATGCCGCATTGCAGACGGCGACCACCGAGCTGGCGACGGCCATCTCGCAAGAACCGGGATTCCAATATCCGATCAGTTCCTATCAGGCCAATGTGCCGCAGCTTGACGCCGTAGTGGACCGCACCAAGGCGAAGGCACAGGGCGTGGCCGTGACCGATCTTTTCGATACGCTGCAAGTGTACCTGGGTTCGGCGTATGTCAACGACTTCACGCGCTTTGGCCGCACCTTCCGGGTGATGGCTCAGGCGGACGCACCGTTCCGCAGTTCTGTCGAGGACGTGGTCAAACTGCGCACCCGCAACGCCAATGGCGACATGGTGCCCATCGGCAGCATGGTGGACGTGCGCAAGACATTCGGCCCCGATCCCGTCATCCGCTTCAACGGCTATCCATCTGCCGACCTGATTGGTGAGTCAGATCCGCGTCTGGTGTCGTCATCGCAGGCATTGCAGCAAGTGCAATCCATTGCAGACAAGGTGCTGCCGCCAGGCATGCAACTGGAGTGGACCGACCTCAGCTACCAGCAGGTCACGCAAAGCAATACCGCGCTGGTGGTGTTCCCGCTGGCGGTACTGTTGGTCTTCCTGGTGCTGGCGGCACTGTACGAAAGCTGGACGTTGCCGCTGGCCGTCATCCTGATCGTGCCCATGAGCCTGTTGTCGGCCATGACGGGCGTGTGGCTCGCGGGTGGTGACAGCAACATTTTCGTGCAGATTGGCTTGATAGTGCTGATTGGTCTGGCCTCCAAGAATGCCATTCTGATCGTGGAGTTCGCCCGTGAACTTGAGCGCAAGGGGCACAGCATCCTCGATGCCGCGCTGGAGGCATCACGCCTTCGTCTGCGCCCGATCATCATGACTTCCATCGCCTTCATCGCTGGCGTGGTGCCGCTGATGGTCGGTTCCGGCGCAGGCGCGGAGATTCGCCAGGTTATGGGAGTGACTGTGTTCGCCGGCATGCTCGGCGTGACCTTGTTCGGTTTATTCCTGACTCCTGTTTTCTACGTCGCGTTACGCAGGCTCGCGACGCGCAAGCCACGTCGCCAGGCAAATGTCGCCATGGAGGCCACCCATGTCTGACTCCACAAGGACTGATTCCGTCATGCTTCAAACGCCATCCCGCATCCGACCATGCCTACGTCGGATGCCACATCTGGTACTGCTCCCTTTGGTGGCGTTGACGCTGGCAGCTTGCGCAGTAGGGCCGAATTACAAGGCACCTGCCGCGCCCCAGGCAGTGACGTATGCCCGCCAAGACCCCGTTGCCGTGTCCCAGCTTGTACCGGAGGCCGATGCGCAATTCTGGCGGGAACTGGATGACCCGGTGCTGCACTCTTTGGTGGAGAATGCTCTTCACGCCAATCACGACATCCGCATAGCACTGTCGCGCTACGAGCAAGCCAGCGCACTGTCGCGCGAACGTCGCCAAGACTACTATCCGACGCTGGGCGCGTCCGGTGAAATCAGTACCCAGCGCGCCAGTGCTGCACAAGCACCGGATGCGTCCCGCTCCGACCGGGATAACGATCTGCATTCGGCTGGCCTATCCGTGATCTGGGAATTGGACTTCTTTGGCCGAGTGCGGCGCAGCGTGGAATCGCAGCGCGCCGAGACCGAGGCCAGCGCAGCCGACCTGGCGGGCGTACAAGTGGCTATGGTGGCCGAGTTGACCGACGCCTATTTCCGCTTGCGCGGCTTGCAAGTGCAATTACAGGTCGCGCGGGACAACGAAATCAACCAAGCCGATACGCTGCGGCTGATCGAGGTCTTGTTCGAGAACGGCCGGGGCACGTCGTTCGATGCCGACCGCGCCCGCACGCAATTGGCGCTGACACGCTCGCGCATTCCGCCGCTTGAAGCTGAGGCTGCTGTGGCCGCCCACCGCATTGCCGTGCTCACTGGCCGCACGCCTGCGGCGATGGCCGAAGTGCTGGATCACCCCGCAGCCTTGCCTGAGCTGCCCGCCCAGATCAACGCCGGTGCACCGGGCGATCTACTGCGTCGCCGTCCCGATGTGGCTGCGGCAGAACGTAGGCTGGCTGCGGCCACTGCGCGTATCGGCGTAGCCATGGCAGACCTGTTCCCTCGCTTTACGTTGGGAGGGCTGATCGGCACGCAGGCGTTGGGCTTTGGTTCGTTGTTCGAGCGTGATAGTGAAACGCGAATGATCTCGCTCGGTGTGGGTGGTTCCTTCCTAGACGTGGGCCGGGTGCGGTCGCGCATCGCGGCGGCCAATTCAGCCACTGCCGAAAACTTGGCGGTATACGAGCGCACGGTGCTGCGCGCCATGGAAGAAACCGAGAACGCGCTGGTACGCCTATCGCGCGCGCAGACCGAGAACGCCATGCTGGTACAGGCGACCGAGGCCAGCCGCCGGGCAGCCAAGACGGCTCGCCTGCAATTTGAGGGCGGCGCCATCCATGTTTTGGATGTGCTGGAGGCCGAACGTTCACGCTTGGAGTCCGAAGACTTGCTGGCACAAAGCGCCACCCGCAGGGCGACGGCGTTGGTGGCGGTCTACAAGACGCTGGCCGGCGGCTGGTCACACGCCTTGCCCGGACCGCAGGGCGAGGCAGTCGCGCAGCGCCACAAAAGCGGCGACAGGCCTGAACTGGATGAACTCGGTGAGATGAGCGGCTACAACGCTGCGACTCTCAAACGGCCTTTGTACTGACAACAGGAGGCGAAATGGAGATTCGACACTTACGCTGCTTTCTCGCTGTCGCCGAAGAACTACATTTCGCCCGCGCGGCGGAGAGGCTGCACATCGAGCAGTCACCGCTGTCGCGCACTATCAAGGAGCTGGAGGAGAGCCTGGGCGAACAGTTGTTCATTCGTACCAGCCGCAGCACGCGGCTGACACGGGCGGGCAAGCTGTTTCTGGAGCATGTGCCGCGCATCTTCACCGCCTTGCAGCAGGCGCGCGATAGCGTGAATGCAGCCACCAACGGCTTCCACGGTCAGTTGCGTATCGCACTGTCCGACGGCATCACGCCCTCGCGCCTGCCGTCCTTGCTGGCGCTGTGTCGGCAGGAAGAACCCGAAGTCGAGATTCGCCTGTTCGAGGTACCCTTGTCGCAGCAGATCAAGGGACTGCATGACGACCTTTACGACGTGGGCTTTGCCCAGTCCGATGAAGTTGGAGAAGGCATCACTGCCGAAGCCGTTTGGAGCGATGCGCTGATGGTGGCGGTTCCTGCACGTCATCCGCTTTTGAAGCACAAGCGCATCCCGCTGGAAGAAGTGCTGCGCTATCCGCTGGTGTTGTGCGATCCGCACGTATGCGAAGGCCATGCTCGCCAAGTCGAGCGCGTACTGCGCCGGATAGATATGGAGCCGCTGATTGCCGAACGTGTGGCTTCGTGCGATTTGATGATGGCGTTAGTGTCGGCGGGCTTTGCGCTGGGCCTAGCCGGAGCGCCGCATATCGCAGGCAGCCGTGAGCCTGGGATTGTGGCTCGGCCGCTGGCGGGTCGCTCACCCATGCTGACCACTTATGTGCTGCACCGGGAAGGTGGATCCTCGGACGTGCTGTCACGCTTTATCGAGCGTGTGCAGGCCATCGAATCGCCGGACGGCATCAGAGCCACGCCCCCCCTTGAACCCGATTCCCAAGAGGAAGTCGAGTCATGACCATGAAGCAGATCGCCCCATTCCTGTTGGTCGCCGCGCTGTCCGCTTGCGGCCAGTCCGAAACACCGAAACAGGCAACCAATGTACCGACCGTGGAAGAGCTGGTCGCAGATCCTGCGCGCCTGAGGGAGCTGCGCCGCCAGTGCAAGACCGAACGCCCGACGATGGGAGACGTGCTGTGCAACCGGGTGGCCGAGGCGACGAACAAGCGCTTCTTTGGCTATGGAAACACGCCCTACACGCCGCCGAAGTTCTGATTGTTGGCTTTCTGCCGCGAATCTTGATTTTTCTTTCTCGACACGCCGCCGCGCGCTCACGCCTGCGGCGTTTTTACTGGTTTCGCCTCTGCATGACACCATGCTTTTTGCATCACCTTGCTGCCGATAACGGTCTTTGACCGGCACTGAACCGGCACCGATCCTGCGCCTGCGGCACGCCTTTGTGCCGCGTTTTCCACGGGGAATCAGCGCAGGAGAAATCGGAGGCCAGGGTATGCAAGCTCAGGGCGTGTTGTTCGGGCAGATCGCCGCCGTCTTCGGCATCGTGATCGCCGGTGTGTGGGGTGCCACGCAATGGACCGCCGCCGCCTTGGGCTACCAGCTACGCCTGGGCGCGCCCTGGTTCGACTTCCACGGCACGCCGGTCTATTACCCGTGGAAGCTGTTCGAGTGGTGGTTCTTCTTCGACGCCTACGCGCCGCAGGTGTTCGACACCGGCGGCATGATCGCGGCGAGCAGCGGCCTGCTGGCCGTGGTGGTCGCCATCGCCATGTCGGTGTGGCGCTCGCGCCAGGCGCGCAAAGTGACGACCTATGGCTCGGCCCGCTGGGCCGATGTCGCCGACATTCGCAAGGCCGGGCTGACGCAGCCCGCCGGCGTCTTTCTCGGCCAGCATGACGGCCACTACCTGCGGCACGAAGGGCCGGAACACGTCCTGACCTTTGCGCCCACGCGCTCGGGCAAGGGTGTGGGCCTGGTGGTGCCGACGCTGCTGTCCTGGCCGGCATCCGCCGTCATCCACGACATCAAGGGCGAGAACTGGCAGATCACCGCTGGCTGGCGCAGTCGATTTAGCCACTGCCTGCTGTTCAACCCGACCGATGCCAGTTCGGCGGCCTACAACCCGTTGCTGGAAGTGAGGCGCGGCGCGCACGAGGTGCGCGACGTGCAGAACATCGCCGATATCCTGGTCGATCCCGAAGGGGCGCTGGAGAAGCGCAACCACTGGGAGAAGACCAGTCATGCGCTGCTGGTCGGCGCGATCCTGCATGTGCTCTACGCGGGAGAGGACAAGACGCTGCGCGGCGTGGCGAACTTCCTCAGTGACCCGGCTTGCCCGTTCGAGCTGACGCTGCATCGGATGATGACCACGCGGCATCTTGGAGATGTACCGCATCCCGTTGTCGCGTCCGCCGCCCGCGAAGTGCTCAACAAGTCGGACAACGAGCGTTCCGGCGTGTTGAGCACCGCCATGTCGTTCCTCGGCCTGTACCGTGATCCGACCGTGGCCGCAGTCACGTCGCGCTGCGACTGGCGCATCGCCGATCTGATCGCGTCTGCATCCCCTGTGTCGTTGTATCTGGTGGTGCCGCCTTCGGACATCAGCCGCACCAAGCCGCTGATCCGGTTGATCCTCAACCAGATCGGGCGACGGCTCACCGAGTCGCTCGATGGCAGCGACGGCATTGAGCGCCGCCACAAGCTGTTGCTGATGCTCGACGAGTTCTCGGCTCTGGGGCGCCTGGACTTCTTCGAGACGGCGCTGGCCTTCATGGCCGGCTACGGCATCCGCAGTTTCCTGATCGCGCAGTCGCTCAACCAGATCGACAAGGCGTATGGGCAGAACCATTCGATTCTGGACAACTGCCATGTGCGCGTGACCTTCGCCACGAATGACGAACGCACGGCGAAACGGATCTCCGAAACGCTGGGCACGGCTACCGAACTGCGTGCGCAGCGGAACTACGCAGGCCATCGACTTGCGCCGTGGCTCGGCCACCTGATGGTGTCCCGCCAAGAGACGGCGCGGCCGCTACTGACGCCCGGCGAAGTCATGCAGCTTGCGCCAGACGAATCAGTGGTGATGGTGTCCAGCGTCGCGCCGATCAAGGCCAAGAAGTTGCGCTACTACGCTGATGCCAATTTCAAGCAGCGGGTACTGCCGCCGCCTGCGCTAACGGCAGGCCGCTATGCCGATGTGCCGCCTGCACGTCCCGATGACTGGAGCGGTTTGGCGATCCCGGCCGTGCCTGCGGCACAGGCCACGGCATCTGCCGATGACCTGGGTGGCTCCGACGACGGCGGCCCCCGCCGTCAGCCCGAGCTGTCCGAAACCGTCGCCTACGACCCCGAACCCGATTACACGCCCAGCGACTTGGCGCTGCTCGATGACGACGACATGCCCCCGCTGCTTCCCGGCCAGTTCGACCCCGCCCTGCAACGCACGGCGCGGCTGGCATCTCTCGACCCCAACGACGGAATCGACATATGAGCCAATACCGATTGAACCTGTTCATCCAGCACGAGCACGCCAAGCGTCTGGACGAGCTGGCCGCGAAGAAAGGCGTGTCAAAGTCCAGCATCGTCGCCGCTGCCTTGGCGTCCTGGCTGTCACCCGATGCCGGCGACCAGCGTGAGGCCGCCATCGCCAAACGACTGGATCGCCTGTCGCGGCAGGCCGAGCGCCTGGAGCGTGACCAGAACATCCAGATCGAGACGCTGGCGCTATTCGTCCGCTACTACCTGACCGTCAGCACGCCGGTGCCGGAGGCCCATCAGGATGCGGCTCGCGCGCAGGGCAAGGCGCGCTTCGAGCAGTTCGTCGAACAGTTAGGCCGCCACCTGCTGCGTGGCCGCAGCCTGGTACGGGACGTGGTGGAAGAACTGCATCCCCAGGATCGTGAGTTCGAGATGCGCATGGATGACGCGGCCGCGATGGCCGCCGCCCATGAACGCACTGCGGAGCGTGCGTCATGAGTGCCGTTCCTCAAATCCCGCCCGAACCGCGCTCATCCGCTGCAGCATCCCAGGATCGCCGCATCCAGATGCTGCGCACGGCGATGGGGCCGGTGATCGCCGCTGCGCTGGAAGACCCGGACGTGGTGGAAGTGATGCTCAACCCCGACCGGACATTGTGGGTGGATCGGCTGTCGTCTGGCCGTGCGCCGCTCGGCGTCGAACTGCCCGAAGCCGATGGCGAACGCATCATCCGCCTGGTCGCCGCCCATGTCGGTGCGGAGGTGCATCGCGGCCAACCGCTCTTGACCGCCGAACTGCCTGAAACCGGCGAACGCTTCGAGGGCATCCTGCCGCCCGCCGCACCCGGCCCGGCCTTTGCGCTGCGCAAGCGTGCCGTGAGCATCATCGGTCTGGATCGCTATGTGGCTGATGGCATCCTGACCACTGGGCAGGCCGAGTTTCTGCGTCATGCCGTGCGCGAGCGGCACAACATCCTGATCGCCGGAGGCACCAGCACCGGCAAGACCACGCTGGCCAATGCCTTGCTGGCCGAGATCGCCGCCACCGGCGACCGCGTGCTGGTGCTCGAAGACACCATCGAACTGCAATGCGCGGCCCGCGACCATGTGCCGCTGCGCACCCGCGCCG
The DNA here is from genome assembly GCF_000783375.1 of Sphingomonas sp. Ant20. Classification (NCBI taxonomy): domain Bacteria; kingdom Pseudomonadati; phylum Pseudomonadota; class Alphaproteobacteria; order Sphingomonadales; family Sphingomonadaceae; genus Sphingomonas; species Sphingomonas sp. Ant20. The sequence goes on along the minus strand of NZ_JRVI01000109.1, from coordinate 5,547 downwards.
GCGTCGTGTCCATGACCGAGCTGGTGCGGGCCACGATGCGCCTGCGGCCCGACCGCGTGATCGTCGGCGAAGTGCGCGGCGGCGAAGCGCTGGATCTGGTGAAGGTCTGGGGCACCGGCCACCCCGGCGGCATCGCCACCATTCATGCCGGCTCCGCGTTGGGCGCGCTGCTGCGCCTGGAGCAACTGATCCTCGAAGTGGCGGTGAATCCGCCCCGCGCCCTGATCGCCGAGGCGGTCAATGTCGTGATCCACATCGCAGGCCGCGGCCGCAAGCGCCACGTCGAAACCATTTCCCGCGTCGTCGGTTTCGACGGCGCGGGCTACCGCCTGGCGGATGCGCTGGAAGCGACGCTTCCCGAGCTGCCGCCGGTTCCTCTTACAGCCGCTGCCGCTACGCCTTCCTCGATCCCTGAACAACCTGGAGAACTGCCATGACGCACGTTGATGCTTTCCGTCTTTCTGTAAACCCGCTTTCCCCGCTGCCCATGCTGGCGCGTTTGCATCGCCTGGCCCGACCCGCAGGACAAGGGTTGCTGCTCGCGGTGTTGATGCTGTTGCTGGCGGGCACGGCGCAGGCCGCCGGTTCCTCAATGCCGTGGGAAGGCCCGCTGCAATCCATTCTCGAATCCATCCAGGGGCCGGTAGCCCGCATCGTCGCGGTGATCATCATCATCGCCACCGGCCTGGCGTTGGCCTTCGGCGATACCAGTGGCGGCTTTCGCAAGCTGATCCAGATCGTCTTCGGCCTGTCCATCGCCTTCGCGGCTTCGAGCTTCTTCCTGTCGTTCTTCAGCTTCTCCGGCGGGGCCGTCGTATGAGCACGGCCACCGATCTTCCGGGCTTTGAAGTGCCGCTGCATCGCTCGCTGACCGAGCCGATCCTGCTGGGCGGTGCGCCGCGCACCGTGGCGATTGCCAACGGCACGCTGGCCGCCGCCGTCGGGCTGGGCCTGCAACTGTGGATTCCCGGCGTGGTGCTCTGGATCGCCGGCCATTCGCTGGCGGTCTGGGGCGCGCGCGTCGATCCGCAGTTCATGCAGGTCTTCGCCCGGCACATCAAGCACAAGCCGCTGCTGGACGCATAGGGGAGTGCCGACATGCTGAACCTTGCCGAATACCGCCAGCGGCCCGCACTGCTGGCCGACTGGCTGCCCTGGGCCGGGCTGATCGGGCCGGGCGTCGTCTTGAACAAGGATGGCTCGTTCCAGCGCACGGCACATTTTCGCGGGCCGGATCTGAACAGCGCCACGCAAGGCGAGCTGATCGCCACGTCGCACGCTTGAACAACGCACTGCGCCGCCTGGGGTCGGGCTGGGCCTTGTTCATCGAAGCCGAGCGCTGCGCAGCGGCGGGCTATCCACGTTCCGATTTCCCCGAGCCGTTGTCCTGGCTGGTGGAGGAAGAACGCCGTGCAGCCTTCGAGGAATCCGGCCACCACTACGAGAGCGCCTATCACCTGACGCTGGCCTACCTGCCACCAGAAGAATCCCGCGCCCGTGCCGCCAAGATGCTCTATGAGAATGCGCCGGGCGATGGCGTGGACTGGCAGGGTCGGCTGGAAGCCTTCGTGGCGGAAACGGATCGCGTGTTCGACCTGCTCGACGGCGTGATGCCGGAGATTGCCTGGCTCGATGACAGCCAGACACTGACTTACCTGCACGCCACGGTGTCCACGCGGCGCTACCGCGTCGGCGTACCCGAGGTGCCATTCCACATCGACGCATTGCTGGCCGACTCCGCGCTGGTCGGTGGTCTGGCACCCATGCTGGGCGATCAGCACCTGCGCGTGGTGTCGGTGCGAGGCTTTCCGACCTCGACTTGGCCGGGGATTTTGGACGACCTCAACCGCTTGGGCTTCGGCTATCGTTGGGCAACCCGGTTCCTTTGCCTCGACAAAGCCGAAGCGGAAAAAGAGCTTGGACGCCTGCGTCGCCAGTGGTTCGCCAAGCGCAAGAATGTCGTCGCGCTGTTGCGTGAAACGATCTTCCAGCAGGAAAGCCCGCTGGTCGATACCGACGCCAACAACAAGGCCGCCGATGCAGACGCCGCCTTGCAAGAACTGGGCAGCGATCAGGTGGCCTTCGGCTACCTGACGGCTACCGTGACAGTGCTCGACACCGACCCTGCCGTGGCCGACGAGAAGCTGCGCATGGTAGAGCGCGTCATTCAGGGGCGCGGCTTCGTCACCATCCCCGAAACCTTGAACGCGGTGGATGCCTGGCTGTCGTCCATTCCCGGTAACGCCTACGCGAATGTGCGCCAGCCCATCGTCTCGACGCTGAACCTGACGCACATGATGCCGCTGTCCGCCGTGTGGGCCGGGCCGGAGAAGAACGCGCATCTGGATGGCCCGCCGCTGATCGTCACCCGCACCGATGGCGCGACGCCGTTCCGGCTGGTGACGCACATCGGCGATGTGGGCCACACGCTGGTCGCCGGGCCAACCGGCATGGGCAAGTCGGTGCTGCTCGCCACGCTGGCAATGCAGTTTCGCCGCTATCCCGGCTCGCGCATCTTCGCCTTCGACATGGGCCGCTCGATGCGCGCCACCATCCTCGGGCTGGGCGGCGAGCATTACGACCTCGGCAATGACGGGGCGATTGCTTTTCAGCCATTGGCCCGCATCGACCAGGAGGGCTACCGCACCTGGGCCGCCGAATGGGTGGAAGGCCGCCTGTTGCATGAAGGTGTCGTCATTGGCCCGGACGAGAAGGCTGCGATCTGGTCGGCACTAGGCAGCTTGGCCGGTGCGCCAGCGGAGCAACGCACGCTGACGGGCCTGTCGGTACTGCTGCAATCAAACGCACTGCGCCAGGCGCTCGCACCCTATGTGCTGGGTGGTGCCCACGGCAAGCTGCTGGACGCCGATGCCGACCGACTGGGCTCCGGCAGCGTGCAGGGCTTCGAGATGGAAGAGCTGATGCACAGCAAGGCGGCGGTGCTGGCCGTGCTGGGCTACCTGTTCGCCCGCTTCGATGAACGCTTCGACGGCGCACCCACGCTGCTGATACTCGATGAAGCCTGGCTGTTCCTCGATGACCCGGTGTTTGCCGCCCGCATCCGGCAATGGTTGAAGACGCTGCGAAAGAAGAACGTGAGCGTCATCTTTGCCACCCAGTCGCTGGCCGACATCAAGGATTCGAGCATTGCCCCGGCAGTGATCGAAAGCTGCGCCAGTCGGATTTTTCTCCCTAACCCGCAGGCCACCGAGCCGCAGATTCGCACGATCTACGAAGGCTTTGGGCTGAACGCGCGCCAGATCGAGATCGTGGCGACCGCGCAGCCCAAGCGTGACTACTACTACCAATCGCGCCTGGGCAATCGCCTGTTCGACCTCGACCTGGGGCCAGCCACGCTGGCCTTTGCCGGGGCTTCCATCCCGCAAGACCAACGCGACATGGATCGCGTGCTGCTGGACGCCGGCACACCGGGATTTGCCGGCGCGTGGCTGCGCCATCGCGGCCTCGATTGGGCCGCCGACCTGCTGCCGTCCTCACCGGCAGCAGCGTCCTTCCTCGCTTCTCAACGACCGGAGGTTTCACCATGAAGACCCAGCCCCGTTTGCTGTCCGCCTCGCTCGCCGCCGTGCTGTCGGTGTCGCTGCTGGCCGTTCAGCCCGCATCCGCGCTGACAGTGTTCGACCCGTCGAACTTCGTGCAGAACACGCTGACCGCCGTGCGCACGCTGGAGCAGATCAACAACCAGATCAACCAGCTTCAGAACGAAGCCCAGATGCTGATGAACCAGGCGCGTAATCTGGCGAATCTGGACTTCAACATCGTCAATCGCTTGCGCTCGACGCTCGCCACGACCGAGCGCTTGATCGCCGAGGCGCGCGGTCTGGCCTATGACGTGCAGAGCATGGATGCCACCTTCGCCCGGCTGTACCCGGAGCAGTACGCCGCGACCGTGAGCGGCGACCAGATGCTACGCGACGCGCAGGAGCGCTGGAAGAACACCTTGAATGGTCTGCATACCGCGATGCGGATGCAGGCCCAGGTGTCGCAGAACCTGGCCCAAGACGAAAGCGCACTGTCCGATCTGGTCAGCCAGAGTCAGTCAGCAACCGGCGCGCTGCAAGCCATGCAGGCGACCAACCAGCTTCTGGCCCTGCAGACCAAGCAGTCGATCCAGGCGCAGCAGCTCCAGATCACGCAGGAACGCGCCGCCGCGCTGGAACTGGCACGCCAAGCAGCGGCTGTCGAACGTGGCCGGGAAGTAACGCGCCGTTTCCTGGGTGATGGCACGCCCTACACGCCGCAGCGCGTGGATTTCTACGGCAACTGACGGGAGACGGCCATGCGATGCGCTTTCTTGCTGCTGCCCGTGCTGCTGGTCGCTTGCGGCCAGCAGCCGACCGAAGACCTAGCCGCTGCCCTGGCCGCCGATCCTGTGCGGTTCAAGGCATTGCATGCGCAGTGTGCCGCCGACAGGACGGCCGCAGACGAGGACGCCTGCCTGGCCGCGGCCGATGCTTTCCGGCTGCGCTTCTTCGCCGGTGAAACCGGGCCTGACGAGTTCCGCACGCTGGCCGATCTGCCGCCGATCCAGCCGAGCTTCGACACGCCCTCCAGTAACCAGGACGCCATGCCCTTCGAGGGGGACGTGCCATGAACGACGTGACAGTGATCGACCGATTTCTCGCTACCTTCTCGCGCTACATCGACTCGGGCTTCGGGCTGCTGCAGGGCGAAGTGGCATTCCTGACCGCCACGCTGATCGTCATCGACATGACGATTGCCGGGCTGTACTGGGCGATGAGCCACGCCACCGGCCAGGGCGATGACGTGATCGCCAAGTTGCTGCGCAAGGTGCTCTACGTCGGTGCCTTCGCGTACATCATCAACAACTTCAACTGGCTGGCCAGCATCGTCTTCCGCTCGTTCGCGGGCCTGGGCCTGACAGCCAGCGGCTCGACGATGAGCATGGGCGAATTCCTACAACCGGGGCGACTGGCGAAGACCGGCATCGACGCGGCGGCGCCGATCCTTGAGCAGATCAGCGACATGGCGGGCTTTCCCGAAGTGTTCGTCAACATGATGCCCATCGTGGTCATGTTCCTGGCTTGGACGGTGGTGATCCTGTGCTTCTTCGTGCTGGCGATTCAGCTCTTCATCACGCTGACCGAGTTCAAGCTGACCACGCTCGCGGGCTTCGTGTTGGTGCCGTTTGCGCTGTGGAACAAGACCAGCTTTCTCGCCGAAAAGGTGCTGGGCAACGTGGTGTCATCGGGCATCAAGGTGTTGGTGCTGGCCGTCATCGTCGGCATTGGATCGGGCCTGTTCGCCGAGTTCCAGGTGCAACCAGCCGAGCCGTCCATCGACCATGCCGTGGTCATCATGCTGGCCTCATTGACGCTGCTGGCATTGGGGATCTTCGGCCCTGGTATTGCCACCGGGCTGGTATCCGGCGCACCGCAGCTTGGTGCCGGCGCGATGGCTGGTGCCGCCGTTGGTACCGCAGGTGCGGCGGTTGCCGTAGGTGCCGCCGCCACCGGCGTGGGCGGTGCGGTGATGGCCGGGGCGCGCATGGCACCGGCTGCCGCA
>NZ_JRVI01000108.1:0-4014 GCF_000783375.1 Sphingomonas sp. Ant20 | reverse complement strand
GCCGCCCAGCCGGGAGCTGCCCAGTGAACGGCCTGACCTGGCGTAACCCGCTGATCGCGGGCGCGATTGCACTGGTGCTCGTGATCCTTGCCGCGGCGAGCTTTGCGATCGTGCCGGAAACGCAGCAGGCGGTGATCCTGCGGTTCGGCCAGCCGATCCGGACGGTCAACGCCTATGCGCCCGGCCAGCCGTTCGGCCAGACCGGCGCGGGGCTGATCGTACGCGTGCCGTTCATCGACCGCATCGTGTGGATCGACAAGCGCGTGCAGGACATCGAGCTGGACAACACGCTGGTGCTGTCGACCGACCAGCTGCGGCTCGAGGTCGATGCCTATGCGCGCTACCGCGTCGTCGACCCGCGCAAGATGCGCAACGCGGTCGGCAGCGAGGAACGCATTCCCGACCAGCTGCGCCCGATCCTGGGGTCGGCGCTGCGCAACGAGCTGGGCAAGCGGCGCTTCGTCGAACTGCTCAGCCCCGAGCGGTCCGAGCTGATGGATAATATCCAGACCGGGTTGCAGCGCGTGGCGAGCCAGTACGGTGTCGAGATCGTCGACGTGCGGATCAAGCAGGCGAACCTGCCCGTCGGCCTGCCGCTCGAAAGCGCGCTCAAGCGCATGTCGAGCGCACGCCAGCAGGAGGCGATCACGATCCGCGCCGAGGGCCAGAAGCAGGCGCAGATCGTCCGTGCGCAGGCGGACGCCGATTCGGCGAAGATCTATGCCGAGAGCTTTGGCAAGGATGCCGACTTCTACGACTTCTACCGGGCGATGCAGTCCTACCGGCACACGTTCGGGGCAGATGGCGGTCCGGCACCCGAAGGATCGACGTCGATAATTCTTTCGCCGAACAACAGCTATCTGCGGGAATTCGAGGGCCGCGGGCGTTAAAGCCCGTGAGCTTGCTCTGAACACCCGTTCATATTCAAGCGTCGTTCAGCCGTAATCGGCGATGAAACCCCGGTTTCGGACGATGAAACGAGAGGACAATATCCAGTGCGTTACGCCTACGCCATTACCAGCGCTCTACTGCTCGGCGGCGCGACCGCGACGCTCGCGCTCCAGCCCGGCACCGCTTCGGGGACCGGCCAGGTCGCCCAGAACGAACCTGGCGCGATCCAGGCGGTCGTGCCCAAGCCCGGCGCGCCGATGAGCTTTGCCGACATGGTCGCGCGGCTCCAGCCCGCGGTCGTGAACATCTCGACCAAGCAGACGATCGTCCAGAAGCAGCAGGCCAACCCGTTCGCGGGCACGCCGTTCGGCGAGCTGTTCGGCGGCATGGGCGGCGGTCCGCAGGGTGGCCCGCCGGTCAAGCGCGAGGGTGCGTCGCTCGGCTCGGGCTTCCTGATCTCGGCGGACGGCTATGTCGTCACCAACAATCACGTGATCTCGCCGGGCGCGCAGGGCGCGACGGTCGATTCGATCACGGTGACGCTGAGCAACAAGAAGGAATATGTCGCCAAGGTCATCGGCAAGGACCAGGAATCGGACTTGGCGCTGCTGAAGATCGACGCGCCCAACCTGCCCTTCGTCAAGTTCGGCGATTCGAACGGCGCGCGCGTCGGCGACTGGGTCGTCGCGATCGGCGAGCCGTTCGGGCTGGGCGGCACGGTGACCGCGGGGATCATCTCGGCGATCAACCGCGTCACCGGACAGGGCGGCGCGTATGACCGCTTCATCCAGACCGACGCATCGATCAACCAGGGCAATTCGGGCGGGCCGATGTTCGACCTGAACGGCAATGTGATCGGCGTGAATTCGCAGATCTTCAGCCAGTCGGGCGGCAATATCGGCATCGGCTTCGCGATCCCCGCGGCGACCGCCAAGCCGATCATCGCGACCTTCATGAAGGGTGGCACGATCGAGCGCGGCTATATCGGCGTGACGCTGGGCCGTGGCGGCACGATCGATGAGGATACCGCCGCAGCGCTCGGCATCGCCAAGAACCAGGGCGAGCTGATCAACGACGTCACCGCGGGCGGACCCGCGGCGCGCGCCGGCGTGCGCGCGGGCGACGTGGTGACCAAGGTCAACGGCCAGGTGGTCACGGTCGACCAGTCGCTGTCCTATCTCGTGTCGAACGTGAAGCCCGGCCAGACCGCGCGGCTCGACATCCTGCGCAACGGCAAGCCGACGAGCGCGAACGTGGTCGTCGTGCCGCGGCCGAGCGCGGACAAGCTGGCGGCGACGCTGGGCGGCGACGCGCAGGGCTTCGGCACCGACGACGGCGATGACGATGATGCAGCGACCGGCGCGGCACCCACCGCGGGTGCGGCACTCGGGATCGGCGTCCAGCCGCTGACCCCGGCGATCGCGCAGGCGGTCGGCGTCGAGGCGGGCACGCAGGGCGTGGTGATCGCGGCCGTCGCGCAGACGAGCGATGCGTTCGGCAAGCTCAAGCGCGGCGACGTGATCATCTCGGTCAACGGCACGCCGGTGCGCAGCGCAACCGAGCTGCAAAGCGCGGTCACGACGGCCAAGGCCGCCGGGCGTCCGCAGGTGCTGTTGCAGGTCAAGCGCGGGCGCGGGCCGGCGCAGTTCCTGCCGGTCAAGATCAAGTAATCGACTCGACACTCGCGTGTCCCGAAGGACCCGTCGCTCACCCGAGCGGCGGTCCTTTTTCTTTGCGGGGCGCGGGGTTAGGATCGGGATCGACAGCGAGGATATAGCAGCATGGGCGACGGCATCTTCATCGGCGCGAGCGCGGACGGTACGCGGCAGACGCTCGAGCTCAAACGCGCGAACCGGCACGGGCTGATCGCGGGCGCGACGGGGACGGGCAAGACCGTGACCGTGCAGGGGATCATCGAGGGGTTTTCGGCGAACGGCGTGCCGTGCTTCGTCGCGGACGTGAAGGGCGACCTGTCGGGGCTCGCGATGGCGGGATCGCCGACCGCGAAGACGCATGCGATCTTTGCCGAGCGCACCAAGGCGATCGGCGATGACGGCTGGGCCTATGCCGACACGCCGGTGCAGTTCTGGGACCTGTTCGGCGAGCAGGGGCATCCGATCCGCACGACGATCAGCGAGATGGGGCCGGTGCTGCTCGCGCGGCTGCTCGACCTGAACGAGGTGCAGGAGGGGGTGCTGACGATCGCCTTCCACGTCGCGGATACGGAAGGGCTGCTGCTGATCGACCTCGACGATCTGCAGGCGATGCTGAGCGAGTGCGCGGGGCGGGCCGACGAGCTGACGACGACCTATGGCAACGTGTCGAAACAGTCGATCGGCGCGATCCAGCGGGCGCTGCTCCAGTTGCGGTCGCAGGGCGCGGAGCATTTCTTCGGGGAGCCGGCGCTCGAATTGCGCGACTTTATCGGCGTCGACGACCGGGGGCGGGGGCTGGTCAACATCCTTGCCGCGGACAAGCTGATGGCGAGCCCCAAGCTCTATTCGACGTTCCTGCTGTGGCTGATGAGCGAGCTGTTCGAGCAGCTTCCCGAGATCGGCGATCCCGACAAGCCGGTGCTGTGCTTCTTCTTCGACGAGGCGCATCTGCTGTTCGATGCCGCACCCAAGGCGCTGCTCGACACGATCGCGCAGGTCGTGCGGCTGATCCGGTCGAAGGGCGTGGGCGTGTATTTCATCACGCAGAACCCGATCGACATTCCCGAGACGATCGCGGGGCAGCTCGGCAACCGGGTGCAGCATGCGCTGCGCGCGTTCACGCCGCGCGACCAGGCAGCGGTGCGCTCCGCGGCGGAGACGTTCCGGGCGAATCCGGGGGTCGATGTCGCGACCGCGATCACCGAGCTGAAGGTGGGCGAGGCGCTGGTGTCGCTGTTGCAGGCGGACGGGTCGCCAACGCCGGTCGCGCGCACGCTGATCAAGCCGCCGGTGTCGCGGGTCGCGCCGATCACGCCCGCCGAGCGCGCGGTGATGATCGAGACGGATGCGATCGGGGCAAAATACGACACTTTGGTCGATCGCGAGTCGGCGGAGGAGCTGCTCGCGGCGAAGACCGAAGCGGCGAGCGCGGCGGCGGCGGAGGCGAAGGCGACGACCGCGGCGGAGA
>NZ_JRVI01000107.1:0-18855 GCF_000783375.1 Sphingomonas sp. Ant20 | reverse complement strand
ATTCCGGATTGGCCTTCCAGGACCGGTTAACCGGTTAAGGCCTTGGTTAACCAATTCCGGAATTCCGGAATTGGCCTTCCAAGGAACCGGTTAACCGGTTAAGGCCTTGGTTAACCAATTCCGGAATTCCGGAATTGGCCTTCCAAGGAACCGGTTAACCGGTTAAGGCCTTGGTTAACCAATTCCGGAATTCCGGAATCGGTTAAGGCCTTGGTTACTCATTCCGGATTCCGGAATTGGCCTTCCAAGGAACCGGTTAACCGGTTAAGGCCTTGGTTAACCAATTCCGGAATTCCGGAATTGGCCTTCCAAGGAACCGGTTAACCGGTTAAGGCCTTGGTTAACCAATTCCGGAATTCCGGAATTGGCCTTCCAAGGAACCGGTTAACCGGTTAAGGCCTTGGTTAACCAATTCCGGAATTCCGGAATTGGCCTTCCAGGAACCGGTTAACCGGTTAAGGCCTTGGTTACCAATTCCGGATTCCGGAATTGGCCTTCCAAGGAACCGGTTAACCGGTTAAGGCCTTGGTTAACCAATTCCGGAATTCCGGAATTGGCCTTCCAAGGAACCGGTTAACCGGTTAAGGCCTTGGTTAACCAATTCCGGAATTCCGGAATTGGCCTTCCAAGGAACCGGTTAACCGGTTAAGGCCTTGGTTAACCAATTCCGGAATTCCGGAATTGGCCTTCCAAGGAACCGGTTAACCGGTTAAGGCCTTGGTTAACCAATTCCGGAATTCCGGAATTGGCCTTCCAAGGAACCGGTTAACCGGTTAAGGCCTTGGTTAACCAATTCCGGAATTCCGGAATTGGCCTTCCAAGGAACCGGTTAACCGGTTAAGGCCTTGGTTAACCAATTCCGGAATTCCGGAATTGGCCTTCCAAGGAACCGGTTAACCGGTTAAGGCCTTGGTTAACCAATTCCGGAATTCCGGAATTGGCCTTCCAAGGAACCGGTTAACCGGTTAAGGCCTTGGTTAACCAATTCCGGAATTCCGGAATTGGCCTTCCAAGGAACCGGTTAACCGGTTAAGGCCTTGGTTAACCAATTCCGGAATTCCGGAATTGGCCTTCCAAGGAACCGGTTTAACGCGCGGTTATGGGCCCTTTGGGTTTAAACCCAAATTTCCCGGGAAATTTCCCGGGAAATTTGGGCCCTTTCCCAAAGGGAAACCCGGGTTTAAACCCGGGTTTAAAGGGCCCTTTGGGTTTAAACCCAAATTTCCCGGGAAATTTCCCGGGAAATTTGGGCCCTTTCCCAAAGGGCCGCCCGCGTCGTCCAGCCCGATATCGGCCAGGAGGATCGCAGCGAATCGGACGGCGAACGCGTGCTGTCCGCGCTCGAAAAGCTGTCGGGCACGCCCGGCGCCACCCCCCGCCTCGTCGTCTGGCCGGAGGGGGTGGTGCGCGACTATCTCGAGGATGGCTATCCCTTCTACGCCTATGACTGGTCGAGCCCGGCCTATCTGCGCCGCCGGATCGCGCGGCTGCTCGGCCCCGACGACATATTGCTGACCGGCGGCACGTCGCTGTCGTTCGACCAAGAGGACCGGATCGCGGGCGCGACCAATTCGGTGTTCGCGATCGACGCACAGGCGCGGCTGCGCGGTCGCTACGACAAGGCGCATCTCGTCCCCTACGGCGAATATCTGCCGATGCCGTGGCTGCTCAAACCGCTCGGGCTCGCGCGGCTCGTCCCGGGCGACATCGACTTTACCTCGGGCGAGGGGCCGGGCAACCTGACGCTCGCGGGCTTCGGGTCGATCGGCATCCAGATCTGCTACGAGATCATCTTCTCAGGCCAGACGGTCGACCGCGCGCACCGCCCGCGGCTGTTGTTCAACCCCTCGAACGACGCCTGGTTCGGCAGCTGGGGCCCGCCGCAGCATCTCGCCCAGGCGCGGATGCGCGCGATCGAGGAGGGGCTGCCGATCGTCCGCGCGACCCCGACCGGCATCTCCGCGATCATCGCCGCGGACGGTCGCCTGCTCGCCACCGTCGCGCATGAAACCGCGGGCGCGGCCGAGCTGCCGATGCCGCCCGCGCTGCCGGTGACGCTGTTTGCGCGGCTCGGCAATCTGGCGGCGGGGCTGGTCATGGCGGCGATGATCGCCTTGGCCGTTGCCCTGCGCCGCCGCGAACGCTAGAAGGACATATAAAGCTTTCCTTATATGATGCTCCGCGGTGTCCCACCGCCGGGCCTTTTGCGAAGAGGTTTCATGCGCAAGTCCTTTCTCTTCACCTCCGAGTCGGTCTCCGAAGGCCATCCCGACAAGGTCGCCGACCAGATCAGCGACACGATCGTCGACCTGTTCCTCGCCAAGGATCCCGAGGCACGCATCGCCTGCGAGACGTTGACGACCACGCAGCTCGTCGTCCTCGCCGGCGAGATCCGCGGCAAGGGCATCTATGAGAACGACCAGTGGGCCGATGGCGTGCTCGACGAGATCGAGGCCGCCGTCCGCAACACCGTCAAGGAAATCGGCTACGAGCAGTCGGGCTTCCACTGGAACGAGTTCCGTTTCGAGAACAACCTCCACGGCCAGTCCGCAGAGATCGCGATGGGCGTCGACGAGAGCGGCAACAAGGACGAGGGTGCCGGCGACCAGGGCATCATGTTCGGCTATGCGACCGACGAGACGCCCGGCCTGATGCCCGCGACGCTCTACTACAGCCACAAGATCCTCGAGCGGATGGCCGCCGATCGCCATTCGGGCGCAGCCCCGTTCCTCGAGCCCGACGCCAAGAGCCAGGTGACGCTCGCCTATGAGAACGAGAAGCCGGTCCGCGCGACCGCGCTCGTCGTCTCGACCCAGCACGCACCGGGCTATTCGGAAAAGGGCAAGAACCCCGATCCGGCCAAGTACGCCGAGCTGCGTGACTATGTCATGGGCGTGTTCACCGACGTGCTGCCCGCGGGCTTCATCTCGGACGAGACCGCGATCTACATCAACCCGACCGGCGCGTTCGAGATCGGTGGCCCCGACGGCGACGCCGGCGTCACCGGCCGCAAGATCATCGTCGACACGTACGGCGGCGCAGCCCCGCATGGCGGCGGCGCGTTCTCGGGCAAGGATCCGACCAAGGTCGATCGCTCGGCCGCTTACGTCGCACGCTATCTGGCGAAGAACGTCGTCGCCGCCGGGCTCGCCCGCCGCTGCACGATCCAGCTGAGCTACGCGATCGGCATCGCCGAGCCGCTGTCGGTCTATGTCGACACGCACGGCACCGGCACGGTAGAAGAGGCCAGGCTCGAGGCGGTCCTGCCCAAGCTCGTCCGCCTGACGCCCAAGGGCATCCGCGAGCACCTCAAGCTCAACGCGCCGATCTACAAGAAGACCGCGGCGTACGGCCATTTCGGCCGCGAGCCCGAGGGTGACAGCTTCACCTGGGAGCGCACCGATCTGGTCGACAAGCTGAAGGCCGCAACCGCCTGACGCACTTCGCCGAATAGATGATACAGAAAAGCCTCCCCCGGACCGTCCGGGGGAGGCTTTTTCATGTCCGCTACGCCGGATCGGAAACGATCAGCCGGGCGCCGACCGGTCGGTCCCCGCCGCGTCGCCGACCAGCGGCGCGCTCGCGCGCTGCCGATGCCGCTGCTCGGTCAGGATCTGCCACGACGCCAGGAACAGCGCCGCGACCAGCGGCCCGACGACGATACCGCTCAGGCCGATCAGCTCGATCCCGCCCAGCGTCTGACCAGCACGACGAAATCGGGGATTCCCGTGTCGCGCCCGACCAGGATCGGTCGCAGGATATTGTCCGCCATGCCGATCACGACGACGCCCGAGATGATCACCACCAGCCCCTGCCAGATCGCGGTGGTCGCGAGCAGATAGACCGCGACCGGAACCCAGACGATCGCCGGCCCGAGCGCGGGCAGCAGCGAGGTCAGCGCCATCAGCAGGCCCCAGAGCAGGGCCGCGGGCAGCCCGACGATCCAGAAGGTCGCCGCGCCCAGCCCGCCCTGGACGAGCGCGACGATCACCGTGCCCTTGATCGTCGCACGCACGACCGACACGAACTTGTCGACCAGCGCGGCGGTCACCGACCGCTCGAGCGGCAGCGCGTCGCAGATCTTCGGCCCGATCGTCTCGCCGTCGCGCAGTAGGAAGAACATCACGTACAGCGCGATACCAAAGGCGAGCAGGAAGGCGGCGGCGTTGCGCCCGATCGACAGCGCCTGGCTGGCGATGGTCCGCACGCTGTTGCCCATCGTCTGCGACAGTCGCGCCTGGATCCGCTCGATCGAATCGAACCCGGCCTTGTCGAGCAGCGTCTGCAGGCGCGTCGGCAACGCATCATGCACCTGGTTGAAATAGGCGGCGAAATTGATCTCGCCATTCTGGATGCGGGTATAGACCGTGCCCGCCTGGTCGACGATCATCCCGCCGATGATCATGCTCGGCACGACGACCGCGAACAGGATGATCAGCAGCGTCAGCGCAGCGGCGGTGTTGCGACGCGTCGGCATCCGCTCCAGCAGGCGCTGGAACAGCGGCTGGAACAGGATCGCGGCGAGCGCGGCCCACAACAGCGCCAGGGCGTACGACCAGACGACCACGACGAGCGCGATCGTGATCACCACCAGGAATATCAGGAATCCGCCCGTTTCGAGCCGGCGCCGGTTGATCATCATGCATCCCCCCCAACATCGTCGGTCGGCCCCAGGCGCCGCCGACGATACCGCCCCCCGCCCGAATCGGCGGGGACGGGCATCATTGTACTTAGCGCAGTGCGGCGCTGCCGTTGACGAGGGCCGCCTTCTGCTCGTTCGACATCGCGGCAGCGTTCACATCCGCGTCGTCGACCGCCTCGCCCTGCTTCTCGCCCTGATCGCGAACCGCCTCGGCGCGATCCTCGAGATTGTCGGCAGCCGCCTCGAGCGCGTCGGCGCGGTTTTCCGCGGCGCCTTCGACCTGGCTGCCCAGCTTGTCGTCACCCTTGCCGCCACAGGCTGCGAGCGGAATGGTCAGCGTTGCGAGCATGAGCGCGGTAGCAATGGTCTTCATGTATAAATCCCTCTTGTGAGGCCATCCAAACCGTCACGCAGGCGGAACGGTTCCCTCGGCCCCGTTCGGCACTGTCGCGGGATCGTGATCCGCGGATATTTGCGTGTTTTCAGTGACATGCTCGACGACCGGCGCGACACGGTCGAACAGTGCGCTGACCGCCGCCTCGGCGATCCAGCCGACCGCCGCGCCGACGACCAGGTCGGACAGATAATGCTTGCCGTTGACCGGCTGTGCCGCCGCCACCGCGACCGTCGCGAGCGCCGACGGCATCGCCGCACCGTCGATATCGCGCGACGCCGCACGCGCGACCGCGACCGCGCCTGCGGTATGACCCGAGGGGAAGGACGTCTGCTTGTGATCGTCGCTGTCGCCCGTCTCGAACCGCGCCTTGCCGGTGTCGAGCGCATGGCCCGGCCGCGTCCGGTCGACCGAATGCTTGATCACCGATTTCGCCGCGGTCGCCGCCAGATGCGAGGCGAGCATTCGCGCACCGCCGCGGATCAGGTCGGGCCGCCGCGCGACCAGCCCGATCACCAGCGTGCCGATCGACGTCGCGATCAGCTGCGGCTGGTCGGCAACCTCGGCGAGAAAGCCGGTCGCCTTCACCACCGGCGCATCGCGGTGTTCGGCCAGCTTGTAGGTCGCCTTGCGGTCGGCCTCGGCGATCTTGGCCGCCGCACTCTTGCTCTTGCCCGTCATCATCAGTCCTTCTGTCGCATTTCGCCGCGCACCTGCGCATGCGCCAGCAGCGCGAACACCCCCGCACCACCGACGAGATTCCCCATGATCGCCGGCAGCAACAGTCCGGCAAAGGTCCGGACCAGATCGACATGCCCGGTGAACAGCAGCAGGAACGCCTCGTCCGATCCGACGATCGAATGGCTGAACCCGCCGATCGCCACCACATAGGTCACCGCGAAGATCACCATGAACGCCTCGCCGCGCGCATTGGGCAGCGACCAGGCGAGGATCGCGATCATGAACCCCGCCGGGATCGCGTTGACGAACGTCGCCCAGGCGCCAAGCTCGGTGATCCGCATCGACACCGCGATCATCGCTTCGCGCAGCTCCGCCCCGCCGAGCACACCGCCCGCGATCGCCGCCGCGGTCAGCGCGGTGCCAAGCAGGTTGGCGCCCAACACGATGCCCCACAGCCGCAACGTCCGCCGCAGCGCCCAGCGCGACGGCTTGGTCACCAGCGGCAGCATCGCGCTGATCGTGCTCTCGGTGAACAATTGCATCCGACCGAGAATGACGACCAGGAACCCCGCCGGATAGCCGAGCGACACGACCAGCTCGCGCCACGGCGTATCGGGCAGCGCGGCGTGGAGCGCACCCTCGGCGACCAGCGACGCGGTGATCGCCAGCCCCGCCGCGAGCGCGGAGAAGAACAGCGAGACCCCCGGGCGCGAGAGTTCCTCCTCGCCCGCCTCGCGCACCGCGCGGTGGAGATCGCCCGCGTCCGCCGCCTTCAGGTCCTCGACGTCCTGCTCGGCCCCCTCGGGTGCGGACCCGGTGTCCGACGTGGTGGTGCTGTTTTCGGCCATTACGGCCTTGTAACGGACCGCTACGTGCTTTGCTCCCGCGCAATCGACCGCTAGAGCGCGCGGCGATGAACGATCCCGCCACCATTCGCCGCCTCTATGGCCGTCGCCAGGGCCACAAGCTTCGCCAGGGCCAGTCCGCGCTCGTCGAGGAGATGCTTCCGCGTCTGTCGGTTCCCGAGACGGGGATCGTCGACGCCGCGACCCTGTTCGGCGACGACCGTCCGCTGCATGTCGAGATCGGCTTCGGCGCGGGCGAACATCTCGCCGGCCAGGCCGCGGCCAATCCGGATGTGGGCTTCATCGGCTGCGAACCGTTCCTCAACGGCGTCGTCGGCGCGCTCGGCCATATCCGCGACGGCGGGCTGACCAATGTGCGGCTCTATATGGGCGACGCGCTCGAGGTGATCGAGCGGCTGCCCGATGCCAGCCTCGACCGGCTCTACCTCCTCCACCCCGATCCCTGGCGCAAGGCGCGCCACGCCAAGCGGCGGATGGTCAATCACGGTCCGCTCGACACGATCGCCGCCAAGCTGAAGCCGGGTGCCGAATTCCGGCTCGGCACCGACGATCCGACCTATTGCCGCTGGTCGATGATGATCATGGACCAGCGCCGCGACTTCACCTGGCAGGCGCGCACCCCGCAAGACTTCCTGACCCGCCCCGACGACTGGCCCGAGACGCGCTACGAGCGGAAAGCCCGGCGCCAGGGCCATGAGGTATGGTATTTCCGCTATATCCGCGACTAGCGCCCGCCGCTGCGCCGCCACCAGCCGGCCAGCGCGCGACCCGCAATCGCGGGCAGCCCGGGCCTGAGCAACAGCCAGTCGCGGATCGGTGCGCCCTCCGCCGCGCCGATCACCCGCTTGTAGCCGCTGTCGCCCGCGCCCCCAGTCGACCCTGGTCGCGCCGCGTGCCATCGCCGCGACCAGGTTGCGCCAGTAGAGCAGCTTGCCCGGCGAATGCTTGGCGAAACGCGGGTCGTAGCTGTTGGCGATCGCGTAGATCAGCGCCCCCGTGTCGATGTCGAACGAGAAGGCGGCGGGCACGCCGTCGACGCGGAGCAGCGCCGCGCGGAACATCCCCGCCAGCACCGGATCGACCGCCGCCGCCTGCCAGAAGGCGAGATGCCCGTCGGTCGTGAATTTCATGTCGCGGCGATCGGTCTCCTTGTCGACCCAGCTCGTCTGCTCGACCGCACCCAGATCGGCGAACCGCGCCGGCCAGTCCGCCCCCGCCAGCGCCTGCCAGTCGAGCGCGCCATGCTCGGCCAGATGCTTTTCGTGAAAGCGGTTCTTGCGCAGCGTCGAGTTGCGCGGCCAGCGCTCGCCATCGACGCTCGGCACGAGGTCGAGCACCCAGGCGTCGCCGAGGTGCCGGTCGATCGCGCACCAGCCCGCCGCCCGCGCGCTCGCGATCAGCGCGTCCGCCGCCGGATCGCGTCCTGAACTGGGCCGATCCGCAGGCCGTTGCACTGCGCGGATAGCCGCGCAGCGCCGCCGCGCGTGCTGCCTCGCTTGCCCCATCGCCATGCCGAAACTGCGGAACGGCCAGTAGCAGCCCGGCGACCGTCGCCAGCCGCAGCCAGGCCGGGCCGAGCGCGACGAACGGCAACGCGATCGCCGCGACGCCGTCCTCCTCGACCACCAGCGTCTTCGCGCGGCCGCCATAGGCGCTCAGCGCGGCCGCATACCAGCCATAGCGCAGGAACCGGTGGCTCGGCGCCGCGCGCGCGGCGACCGCGTCGATCGCGATGCTCAGGCCCTCGACCACGCTTGCCTGCGCGCTAGGCGGCACCGGCACGCGGTCGGACAGGAGCATCGGCTTCGACATCGCACGCCCCCTAGCAGCAATCCCTTACCAGGTAGTGCAGGATCGCACCGGGCGCCGCGGGGCTTCAGGGCGGGGGCGGGATTGGCTTCCCTCCGGCGCGGTTATTCCGCATGATGATCAGGATGATACCCCTTCCCGCCGTTTCGACGATCGCGCAGACGATCCAGCTGTCGCTTGCGCCCGTCTTCATGCTCGCGGGCATCGGCCAGCTGCTCAACGTGCTCGCCGGTCGCCTCTCGCGCGTCATCGACCGCGCCCGCCAGCTCGAAAAGCTCCATCCCAGCAGCGCGGGGCCCGAACGCATCCGCCATATCTGGGAGTTGCGGCTGCTCGACCGGCGGATGACGATCATCAACGCCTCGCTCTTCCTCGCGGTGTCGAGCGCGATCATGACCTGTATCGTCATCGCGCTGCTGTTCATCGCCGAACTCGCCAAGCTGCACTTCGGGACCTATGTCGCGGTCTCGTTCATCCTTGCGATGATCCTGCTGATCGCCGCCTTTGCCAGCTTCATGATCGAGGTCCGGATCTCGCTGGTCGCCTTCCGCATCCGCCCCGAACTGCTCGACAACCCCGAACTGCTCGACAAGCTGACATGACGCTCGAACACCGCCTGCTGCAGGGCGTCGTCGCGATCGCCTGCCTCCTGCCGCTGCTCGTCGGCGGTCAGGGGATCGTCCACGGCCCCGCGCCGTTCGGCCACCTCGCCGACGTGCCCCGCGATCTCGACAGCCATTTCCGCTATATCTCGGGCATCTTCTTCGCGACCGGGCTCGGCTTCCTCAGCTGTATCCCACATATCGAGACCAAGGGCCCGCGCTTCCGGCTGCTCGGCGCGCTGATCGTGGTCGGCGGCTTCGCGCGGCTCGTCTCGCTGATCGATGTCGGCATGCCGTCGCGCGGGCATGTGCTGGGGCTCGGCATGGAAATCCTCGTCGTACCGCTGCTGATGCTCTGGCAGGCGCGCCTCGCCCGCCGGGCTCTTTCCAACGCCGGACCGAATCCCTAGACGACGCTTGACCATACCCGGTCCTCGAAAGGTCCAAGCATGCGTGAAGCCGCCATCGTCTCGACTGCCCGTACCGCCATCGGCAAAGCCTATCGCGGCGCGTTCAACGCGACCGAGGCACCGGTGCTCGGCGGACACGTCATGAACGCGGCGGTCGAGCGCGCCGGGATCGACCCCGCGCGCATCGACGAGGTGTTCTGGGGCGTCGGCAACCAATGGGGGACGCAGGGCGGCAATGCCGGACGCATGGCGCTCTTCGCCGGCGGCCTGCCCGAATCGGTCCCCGCGGTCACGCTTGACCGCAAATGCGGCTCGGGACTGACCGCGGTCGCGCTCGCTGCCCGCACGATCATCTGCGACGAGGCCGATGTCGCGCTGGCGGGCGGGATGGAATCGATCAGCTACACCGTGACCAAGGACGCGCCGCGCTACGTCAACCAGAGCGTCACCGCGCGCGAGCCCGCCGCCTATATCCCGATGATCGAGACCGCCGAGATCGTCGCGCGCAAATACGGCATCAGCCGCGAGGCGCAGGACGCCTATGCCGCGATGAGCCAGCAGCGCGCCGCCGCCGGCCTCGCGAGCGGCGCGTTCGCCGAGGAGATCGTCCCGATCACCGTCGAGAAGGCGCTGTTCGACAAGCAGGCGCGCGCACCGGCAGCGAGCGCGTCACGCTGAGCCAGGACGAGGGGATCCGCGCGGGCACTACCGCCGAGGCGCTCGCCGGGCTCAAGACCGTCTGGCCGGGCGGCGATTTCTCCAGCCCGGGGACCAGCGTCACCGCGGGCAATGCCAGCCAGCTGTCCGACGGCGCGTCCGCACAGCTGCTGATGGACCGCCGGACCGCGGAGGCCGAGGGCAAGGAGATCCTCGGCATCTATCGCGGCTTCCAGTCCGCGGGCTGCAATCCTGCCGAAATGGGCATCGGCCCGGTCTTCGCGATCCCCAAGCTGCTCGACCGCGCCGGGCTGACCGTCGCGGACATCGGCCTGTGGGAGCTGAACGAGGCGTTCGCGTCGCAATGCCTCTATTGCCGCGACCATCTCGGCATCGATCCCGAGCGGTACAACGTCAATGGCGGCGCGATCGCGGTCGGCCACCCCTTCGGCATGACCGGCTCGCGCCTCGTCGGCCACGCGCTGATCGAGGGCCGCAAGCGCGGCGTCCGCTATGTGGTGGTCTCGATGTGCACCGCCGGCGGCATGGGCGCCGCCGGCCTGTTCGAGATCGTCTGACGCGACGGGGGGCTGGGTAACCCCGCCCCCAACCCGTCATCCTGACGAAAGTCAGGACCCAGAGCCACACGCGCCGCACCCCGTTACCCTGGGTCCTGACTTTCGTCAGGATGACGGGACGTATACAGGGCCACCCCTGTTCAGAATGACAAGGTCGTGCCCCGCCTATGCGTTTCCTCTTCCTCCCGGCACTCGCGCTGCTGGCCGCCCCGGCCACCGCCGCCCCCCAGAAGCCCACCCCCGCGAAACCCGGCACCGTCCGCGTCCGCCTCACCACCTCGGAAGGCCCGATCACGCTCGCGCTCGACACGCGCCATGCCCCCAAGACCAGCGCGAACTTCCTCGCCTATGTCGATGACGGCCGCTTCGACGGCACCGATTTCTACCGCGCCGCGCGCAGCAAGAAGGCGCCGAAGTTCGGCTTCATCCAAGGCGGCATCCGCACCGACGCGCGGCGCATCCTGCCCGCCTTCCCGCTCGAGACGACGACGCAGACCGGCATCCGCCATCTCGATGCGACGATCTCGATGGCGCGCGGCAGCGAGCCCGGCTCGGCGGGCGGCAATTTCTTCATCACCATCGGCCCGACCCCCGCGATGGACGCGCGCCCGGGCTATCTCGGCTATGCGGCGTTCGGCCATGTCGTCGGCGGCATGGACACGGTCCGCCGCATCCTCGCCAAGCCGACCGGTGGCGGGCTCGACGCGTTCAAGGGCCAGATGATCCTCAACCGCGTCGCGCTGATCAGCGCAAAGCGGCTCGACGGCACGCCCCGCCCGACCAGCGGCCCGCGACCATGGCTGTTGAAGACGCGCCCCACCCCGCCACGGCCGCGCTGACCCTCAGTCCGCGAACAGCAGGACCGGCGTCTCGAGATACTTTTTCAGCCCCTGGACGAAGCTCGCCGCGTCCCAGCCATCGACGACGCGGTGGTCGCAGCTGATCGACAGGTTCATCAGCTTCGCACGGACCACCTCGTCGCCCCTAAACACCGGGCGTTCGACGATCTTGTTCGGCCCGATGATCGCGACCTCGGGCCGGTTGATCACCGGCGTCGTCGCGATCCCGCCGAGCGGCCCGAGCGAGGTGACGGTAATCGTGCCGCCACCCATCTCGTTCGGCGCGAGCTTGCCCGCACGCGCGGCTTCGGCGAGCCGCGTGATCTCGGTCGCGAGCTGCCAGACGTTGCGGTCCTGCGCGTCGCGGATCACGGGGACGGTCAGCCCCGCATCGGTCTGCGCCGCCATGCCCAGATGGATCGCCCCGTGCCGCGTCACCACGCCCGCCTCGTCGTCATAGCGCGCGTTGAGCATCGGGAAGTCAGGAATCGTCTTGCAAATCGCGACGATCATCAGCGGCAGCATCGTCAGCTTGGGCCGCCCGCCGCGATTGGCGTTCAGATCCGCACGCATCGCCTCCAGCGCAGTCACGTCGATCTCGTCGACATAGGTGAAATGCGGGATCGCGCGCTTCGACGCGGCCATGTTCTCGGCGATCTTGCGCCGCATGCCGATGACCTTGATCGGCTGGTCCGCGCGCGCCCGGCTCGCCCCCGGCGCCTGATAGCCCTGACCCGCGCCATACCGCAGATACGCGTCGAGATCGGCATGACGGACCCGGTCGGACTCGGTCTTCACCGACGCCAGATCAATCCCCAGATCCCGCGCCCGCGCGCGCACCGCGGGCGACGCCAGCGCATGCGCCTTGGCGGCAGCGACCTGCTCGTCACTCCCCCCCCGGCGAAGGCCGGGGTCCAGTTGGAGAGGTCGACGTAATAACGGACTGCGCATCGTTACCGGCGCCCCCCATTTGGGCCCCGGCCTCCGCCGGGGTGGTGGCGGTCGGCGTTTCGACCACCTCCTCAACCCCCGGATTCTCCGCCTCATACTGCTCCGCCGTCTCCGCCTGCGCCGCCGTCAACGGCGCCGCCACGACCTCGCCCCCGGCATCGACCGCATCCGTCTCGATCACCACCAGCGCGGCACCGATCGACACCTGATCCCCGACCTCGCCCGCCAGCTCGACGACGACGCCCGACACGGGCGACTCCATCTCGACCGTCGCCTTGTCGGTCATCATGTCCGCGACCGGCGAATCCTCCTCGACGCGGTCGCCGATCGCGACGTGCCATGCGACGATCTCGGCCTCCGAGATGCCTTCGCCGATATCCGGCAGTTTGAAGGTAAAGCGAGCCATCAGAAAATTCCGTTCGTTTCGAGCGAAGTCGAGAAACTTGTGTGAGGGATTCCGAAGGCTTCTCGACTGCGCTCGAAGCGAACGGGGGGTGGGTGAACGCATCATTATGCGTCCTTCATGATCTTCTTGAGGGCCTCGGTGATACGGACCGGCCCCGGGAAATAGGCCCATTCCAGACTGTGCGGGTAGGGCGTGTCAAACCCGGTCACGCGCTCGATCGGTGCCTCGAGATGGTAGAAGCACCGCTCCTGCACCAGCGCCGACAGCTCCGCGCCGAACCCGCTGGTCCGCGTCGCCTCGTGCACGATCATGCAGCGCCCGGTCTTCTTCACCGACGCCTCGATCGTCTCGATGTCGAGCGGGACGAGCGTGCGCAGGTCGACGATCTCGCGTCGATCCCCGTCTCGGCGATCACCGCCGCGCAGACATGCACCATCGTGCCGTAGGCGAGGATCGTCAGCGCCTCGCCGGCCCGGACGATCTTCGCCTTGCCGAGCTCGATCTTGTAGTACCCGTTCGGCACTTCGCCGGCCGGGTGCTTCGACCAGTTCTGCGACGGCCGATCCCAATAGCCGTCGAACGGTCCGTTATAGATGCGCTTGGGCTCGAAGAAGAGCGTCGGGTCATTGTCCTCGATCGCCGCGATCAGCAGGCCCTTCGCGTCATAGGGCGTCGACGGAATCACCGTCTTGATCCCCGACATGTGCGTGAACAGTCCCTCGGGGCTCTGGCTGTGCGTCTGCCCGCCGAAGATGCCGCCGCCGAACGGCGATCGCACCGTGATCGGCGAGGTGAACTCACCCGCCGAGCGATAGCGCAGCCGGGCGGCTTCGGACACGAGCTGGTCGAGCGCGGGATAGATGTAATCCGCGAACTGGATCTCGGGGACCGGGCGCAGCCCGTACGCGCCCATGCCGACCGCGACGCCGATGATCCCGCATTCGGTGATCGGCGTGTCGAACACGCGCGTCTTGCCGTGTTTCGCCTGCAACCCCGCGGTCGCGCGGAACACGCCGCCGAAATAGCCGACATCCTCGCCCATCACGATCACGTCGGGATCGCGCGTCATCATGATGTCCATGGCGGAATTGATCGCCTGGATCATGTTCATCCGGCTGGTTTCGCCGCCGTCCGCTGTTTCGGACCCGGGTGTCTCGATCATGTCGCTCATGCCTTGCGATCCCATGGACGGCCGCTTGCCGCCTCTTCATCGAGCATCTGCTGACGCTGCTCCTTCAGATGCCAGGGCAGCTCCTCGAACACGCCGTCGAACAGCGATTCGAGCGGCTGGTGCAGCCCGTGGCCGAGGATGCCGTTCTTCTCGGCCTCCTTCTGCGCGGCCTTGACCTGCTCGGCGAGCTCCTTGTCCTGCGCCGCGTGGCGCTCGTCGTCCCATTCGCCGATCGCGATCAGATGATCCTTCAGCCGCTTGATCGGGTCGCCGAGCGGCCATGCATTGGGCTCGCCCTCGCTGCGATACTGACCCGGATCGTCCGAGGTCGAATGGCCTTCCGCGCGATAGGTGAAATGCTCGATCAGCGTCGGCCCCTGGTTGGTCCGCGCCCGCTCGGCCGCCCATTCAGTGGCTGCGTACACGGCCAGCGCGTCGTTACCGTCGACTCGAAGCCCGGCAATGCCATAGCCAACCGCCCGCGCCGCAAACGTCGTCGCCTCAGCGCCCGCAAACCCGGAGAAGCTCGAAATCGCCCACTGGTTGTTGACGACGTTGAAGATCACCGGCGCGCGGTAGACCGCGGCAAAGGTGCACGCCGAATGGAAGTCGCCCTCCGCGGTCGATCCCTCGCCGCACCAGGTCGCCGCGATCCGCGTGTCGCCCTTCGCCGCTGACGCCATCGCCCAGCCCACGGCTTGCGGATATTGCGTCGTGAGGTTGCCCGAGATCGAGAAGAACCCGGCTTCCTTGACCGAATACATGATCGGCAGCTGCTTGCCGCCCAGCCTGTCCGCGGTGTTCGAATAGATCTGGTTCATCATGTCGACGAGGCTCCAGCCCCGCGCGATCAGCAACCCCTGCTGGCGGTAGGAGGGGAAGCACATGTCCTCGTAATCGAGCGCATAGGCCGCCGCGACCGCGACCGCCTCCTCGCCCAGCGCCTTCATGTAGAAGCTCGTCTTGCCCTGCCGCTGTGCGCGGAACATGCGTTCGTCGAACGCACGGAGCAGCGCCATGCTGCGCAGCATACGGCGCAGCATATCGGGCGAAAGCTTGGGATCCCACGGCCCCACCGCATGGCCCTCGTCGTCGAGAACGCGGACCAGCGTATAGGCGAGATCAGTGAAATCGCTCGCCTTGTCCGCGGTATCGGGGCGCCGCGCCTGCCCCGCGGGCGGCACGTCGACTTCGGCGAAATCGACCGGATCGCCGGGTCGAAACTTCGGTTCGGGCACATGCAGCGTCAATCCGGGTAGATTGCGCAGCGGCTCCGAATCGGCGCGAGGGTGCTCGCTGGCCATCGTCACTCCATCTCCATCGCCCGGCGGCGTACGCGCCGGATCGCTCTTCGCGGCCTTGTTATAAAATTTCAACGGCATTGGCGAGAGGGAGTTTTGCCCGGTTGCCGCATTCGCACAGGCGGCGTGCAACGCCGTGCGATCAATGCGATAGCATGAGCCTGCGGACGCGGGCGGACACGGGGGAGACAGGGCGACATGCTGCAGGACTGGGACGCCGTCGTCGCGATCGGATGCACGCTGCCGGGTGTCGAGCCGGGCACCAGTTACGGCCGGCCCGCACTCAGGTTCCGCGGCAAGACGCTCGCGTCCACCACCGCGCCCGATCCCGGCAGCTTCGTGCTCCATATCGGCCTCGACGAGAAGGACATCCTGCTCGACACCGACCCCGCGACCTTCTGGCAGACCGATCATTATGACGGCTGGCCGGCGGTGCTGGTCCGCTACGGCACCGGCGCGGGCGAGCGGATCGCGGATCTGCTCGCCCGCGCATGGTGGGACCGGGCTACCGCGGCTCAGCGCAAGGCCTATGGCGAGCGCCCCTAGCCGGGTCGCGCGCTACTCTACCGTCTGCTCGATCACCCCGAAGATCGGGCGATGCCGGTCGTCCTCCGCCCAGATCCGCACCGTGTCGCCCTTTTTCAGGAACGGGGTCACCGCCGCGCCGCCCGCGATCGTCTCGATCGTCCGCACTTCGGCCAGGCAGGAATAGCCGACCCCGCCCTCTGCGATCGGCTTGCCCGGCCCGCCATCCGCGCCGCGGTTCGACACCGTGCCCGACCCGACGATCGTCCCTGCGCCCAGCTTGCGCGTCTTGGCGGCGTGCGCGATCAGCGTGCCGAAATCGAACGTCATGTCCTCGCCCGCCTCGGCGCGGCCAAAGGGCTGGCCGTTCAGGTCGACCATCAGCTTGCGGTGCAGCTTGCCGTCCTGCCACCAGTCGCCGAGCGACTCGGGCGTCACGAACACGGGTGAAAACGCACTGGCGGGCTTCGACTGGAAGAAGCCGAACCCCTTGCCCAGCTCGGCCGGGATCAGGTTGCGCAGCGACACGTCGTTGGTCAGCCCGACCAATCGCACCGCCGCCAGCGCCTCGTCGCGGCTCGCGCCCATCGCCACGTCGCCGGTGACGACGACGACCTCGCCCTCCATGTCGCAGCCCCAGCTCTCGTCGGCGAGCGGGATCGGGTCGCGCGGCCCCAGAAACCCGTCCGACCCGCCCTGATACATCAGCGGATCGTGCCAGAAGCTGTCGGGCATCTCGGCGGCGCGCGCCTGCCGCACGAGCGCGACATGGTTCACATAGGCGGAGCCATCCGCCCACTGATAGGCGCGCGGCAAGGGCGACGCCGCGTCATGCTCGTGGAAGCGCCGCATCGGGATCATCTCGTGCTCGAGATCGGTCGACAGATTTTCGAGCATCGGCGCAAGCCGGTCCCAGTCGTCGAGCGCGGCCTGCAGCGTCGGAGCGATATGCGTCGCATCGGCATACCAGGCGAGGTCGTTCGACACGACGACGAGCCGGCCGTCACGGCCCCGGGCTGGATCTGCGTCCTTCAGGCTGGCCAGTTTCATTGCGGATCCTCTCAATGTTTTCACCACCCTCGCCCGCCCGCCGCCGGAAGTCGAGACCGACGGTCGCACGCGCATCCCGACCGCCCGCTCATGCGTTGTCCTTGCATCCCCCCCGACCCCGGCGCCACACCTGGCCACCGCCTTCGAAAGCCTGCCATGCCCCTCGACATCATCCGCGTGCCCGTCCTCAGCGACAATTACGCCTGGCTGATCCACGATCCCGACAGCGGCACCACGGTTGCGCTCGACCCGGGCGAGGCGGATCCAGTGATCGCCGCGGCGACCGCGCGCGGCTGGCGGATCGATCAGGTCTGGACGACGCACTGGCATCCCGATCACACCGGCGGCAACGCCGCGATCCGTGCTCGGGGCGCGACCGTCACCGGCCCCGCCGCCGAGGCCGCAAAGATCCCGACGCTCGACCGCAGCGTGACCGAGGGCGACGTCGTCATGCTCGGCGCGCACGCCGCGCAGGTGATGACCGTGCCCGGGCATACGCAGGGCCATATCGCCTTCCACTTCGCCGACGACGCGGTGATCTTCACCGGCGACACGCTGTTCGCGATGGGCTGCGGCCGGCTGTTCGAGGGCACGCCCGCCGACATGTTCGCCAACATGCAGCGCTACGCCACGCTGCCCGATGAGACGCGCGTCTATTGCGGCCATGAATATACCCAGTCGAACGGCCGCTACGCGCTGGTCGCCGAGCCCGACAATGCCGCGATCCGCGACCGGATGGCCGAGGTCGACGCGGCCCGCGCGCGCGGCGAGGCGACCGTGCCGACGACGATCGGGCTCGAGCGCGCGACCAATCCGTTTCTCCGCGCGACCTCGGCCGCCGAGCTCGGCGAACGCCGCGCGGCAAAGGATGCGTTCAAGGGCTGAATAGGCTATGCTGTACGCTTGGGGGCGCAAAGGAAACCGCATGCGCATCATGACACGCTTATCGCTGCTCTGCCTGACGATCGCCGCCACCGCCTGTACGGCGACCCCGCGCGAACAGGCGCAGATCGCGCAGCGCGAAACCGAAACGCAGCAAAAGCTCGCGACCGCGCTCAAGGGGCTGACCCCCGGCGAGCCGACCCTGTGCCTCAACGCCCTCGGCCAGAAACAGGTGACCAGCTACGGCTCGACGTTCCTCTACCGCGTCAATAACGGCACGATCTACCGGACCGAGACCAATGGCGGGTGCGGCGATCTCGACCGCAACATCCTGATCACGCGGACGCCCTCGGGCCAGCTCTGCCGCGGCGACATCGCCAACACGATCGACCGCGCCAGCCGCTTCCCCAGCGGCAGCTGCAGCTTCGGCGAATTCGTCCCCTATCGGAAGGTTCGGTGAGGATGCCGCGCTCCGGCCGGATCGCCGCCCTCGCCGCGCTTGCGCTGACGCTCGTCGCCGGCCGCGACGATCCGCTCGCGGGGCGCATCGCCGGCACGCCGGTCCGCTGCATCGGCATCGGCCTGGTCCAGGGACCGACGATCCTCGACGCGACCACCATCCTCTATCGCCAGTCGGGCAAGCGCGTCTGGCGCACCGGCCCGGTCGGCCCCTGTCCGCAATTGCGCCCGCAGTCGACGATCATCGTCGACATCTATGGCGGCCAGCTCTGCCGCAACGACCGGTTCCGGCTGATCGAACCCGGCCTGTCGATCCCCTCACCCTCCTGCCGCTTCACCGACTTCACCCCCTACGACAAACCCTGACGCCCGGCCGTCCCGGATGATATGTTGCATCATGGCAACAACCAGCCATCCAATTTTCCGCAGCTGCGAACATCTCCTTTTGATATGATACATCATTCGCGCTAGGCGGCAGCTCCGGGGGTTCAAGGAGCGTTTCTATGCGTAAGACTTTCATCGGGATCAGCGCGCTGGCGGTCTTCGCCGCGACCGCCGCGACCGCCCAGACCGACACGACGCCGACCGGCGCACCGGCCGATACGCCTGCCGCAGCCCCAGCCCCACGCCCC
>NZ_JRVI01000106.1:0-7951 GCF_000783375.1 Sphingomonas sp. Ant20 | reverse complement strand
CGTCAGCGTGGCGAGGCCGGCGGCGATGGGCCAGCCAGCGGCGATAGGGGTGTGGGCGCGCATGACCCGCTATGCGGCACGCCCGGCGGCCGCTCAAGGCGCGAGGACGGCGATCGCGTGGGAACCGGCGCACGCTGCTACCGGTTCAGCGACGGAACACTGTAAATCAGGAGACGATCCATGTCCGATACCGTTGCCCAGACCCCCACCCAGCTGCTCGTTCAGGCCAATATTTCGGGGACGATGAAGGTCGAGAGCCGCGATGGCGACGCGGTCGGGACGGTTTATGCCTTCATGGTGCACAAGGGTACCGGGCGCGCGACGCATGCCGTGCTGAGCCTCGGCGGGTTCCTGGGCATGGGCAAGAGCTTTTACCCGCTGCCGTTCGCGCTGCTCCAGTTCGACGCGGTGCGTGACCTGTATGTGGTGACGATCGACAAGCGCGTGCTCGAGGGAGGCCCGAGCTGGTCGAACAACGCGCCGGTCTTCGACCAGGCCTATGCCGACCGGGTGGCGAGCTATTATGGGTCGAGCAGCGAGGATCTCGTCGTCGGCTGACGCGAGCGCGGGGAAGGGGCGGTTTTTGCGGCTCTGGATCCTGACTTTCGTCAGGATGACGGAATGGATTTAAGCTTTGCGCTGTCCACCCCTTCCTCGTCATCCTGACGAAAGTCAGGATCCAGGGTTACCAGCCTTAACCGGCGTTTAAAACGGCAGCAAGGCGCGACCTTAGCGAGACCGCGAGCCACCCATCCGCATCTTCTGGCTCTTCCCGTAGCGCGTTTTTCGGGTGCCTGGCTTGCCCTCGTTCGAGCGGCCCATGACCGGCGCCTTCTGCTGATCCACCGGCAGGCCGAGTTCCTCGTTTTCCAGCTGCCGGATCTCGTCTCGCAGCCGCCCGGCGGTCTCAAACTCCAGATCCGACGCGGCTTTGCGCATCTGCTTTTCCAGATCCTCGATATACGCACGCAGGTTATGCCCGACCATGTGCGGGCGGTCCTCGTCGATGGGGACGGTGACCTGATCCTGGCTGGCGACATGCGCGATGATGTCGCCGATGTTGCGGCGGATCGTCGTCGGCGTGATGCCGTGTTCGGTGTTGTACGCGACCTGCTTCTCGCGACGGCGCGCGGTCTCATTCATCGCGCGCTCCATAGAGCCCGTGACGCGGTCGGCGTACAGGATCACGCGGCCGTCGACGTTGCGCGCCGCACGACCGATCGTCTGGATCAGCGAGGTCTCCGAGCGCAAAAAGCCCTCCTTGTCCGCATCGAGGATCGCAACCAGCCCGCATTCGGGAATGTCCAACCCCTCGCGCAACAGGTTGATGCCGATCAGCACGTCGTACACGCCGAGCCGCAAGTCGCGGATCAGCTCGATACGCTCCAGCGTCTCGACGTCGCTGTGCATGTAGCGGACCTTGATCCCCGCCTCGTGCATATATTCGGTCAGATCTTCCGCCATCCGCTTCGTCAGCGTGGTCACGAGCGTGCGGTACCCTAAAGCCGTCGTCTTGCCGACCTCGACGATCAGGTCCTGCACCTGCTCCTCGACCGGCTTGATCTCGACGGGCGGATCGATCAGCCCGGTCGGGCGGATGACCTGTTCGGCGAACACGCCGCCGGTCTGCTCCATCTCCCAGCTGCCGGGAGTCGCCGAGACATAGGTCGTTGGCGGGCGCATCGCGTCCCATTCGTTGAACCTGAGCGGCCGGTTGTCGATTGCCGAGGGAAGGCGGAAGCCATATTCGGCAAGTGTCAGCTTGCGACGGTGATCGCCGCGCGACATGCCGTTGATCTGGCCGATCGTGACATGGCTCTCATCGACGAACAGCAGCGCATTGTCGGGCAGATATTCGAACAAGGTGGGCGGCGGCTCGCCCGGCATCCGGCCGGTGAGGAAGCGTGAGTAATTCTCGATCCCCGCGCAGCTGCCGGTCGCCGCGATCATCTCGAGATCGAAGTTCGTGCGCTGCTCGAGCCGCTGCGCCTCGAGCAACTTGCCCTCGAGCACCAGTTCCTTCAACCGCTCGGCAAGCTCGTGCTTGATCGCCTCGCCCGCCTGTTTCAGCGTCGGGCCGGGCGTCACGTAATGCGAGTTGGCATAGACGCGCACCGAGTTGAGCGACGCGACCTTCTTGCCGGTCAGCGGGTCAAACTCGGTGATCTCCTCGATATCGTCGCCGAAGAACGAGATGCGCCACGCGCTGTCCTCGTAATGCGACGGGAAGATCTCGAGCGTGTCGCCCTTCACGCGGAAATTGCCGCGCTGGAACGCCGCGTCGTTGCGCTTGTACTGGAGCGCGACGAGCTTGCGCACGATCTCGCGCTGGTCGACCGTCGTGCCCTTTTTCAAGTCGAAGATCATCGCCGAATAGGTCTCGACCGAGCCGATGCCGTACAGGCACGAGACCGACGCGACGATGATCACATCGTCGCGTTCGAGCAGCGCGCGAGTCGCCGAATGCCGCATCCGGTCGATCGACTCGTTGGTCGAGGATTCTTTCTCGATATACGTGTCCGACCGCGCGACATACGCCTCGGGTTGGTAATAATCGTAATAGCTGACGAAATATTCGACGGCGTTGTCAGGGAAGAACGACTTCATCTCGCCGTAGAGCTGCGCCGCGAGGATCTTGTTCGGCGCGAGGATCAGCGCAGGCCGCTGCACGCGTTCGATCACGCTCGCCATCGTGA
Source organism: Sphingomonas sp. Ant20 (assembly GCF_000783375.1). Lineage (NCBI taxonomy): Bacteria > Pseudomonadati > Pseudomonadota > Alphaproteobacteria > Sphingomonadales > Sphingomonadaceae > Sphingomonas > Sphingomonas sp. Ant20. Next base: position 5,255 of record NZ_JRVI01000106.1, on the reverse strand, counting down.
AGGTCTTGCCCGAACCGGTGACGCCGAGCAGCACCTGATCCTTCTCGCCCTCGCCGATCGCCGAGACGAGTTCGGCGATCGCGGTCGGCTGGTCGCCCGCAGGCGCATAGTCGCTGACGAGCTTGAACCGCTTGCCGCCCTCGACCTTTGCAGGGCGCGCGGTCGGGCGGTGCGGGACGAAGGTGTCGCCGGTTTCGGGTTCGGCGAGGCTGGTGCGGATCTGGATGGCCATCGAGGGGGAATATGGGGAACAGGTGGCACGACGACAACGCCGCCATTGGCGGCATTCGTCAATCCGCAAACCACCCGCCATCCCCGCGCAGGCGGGGATCTATAGCCTAGGCCGTCAGCATTTTAAGGGAGAGCGTTGTCAGTATGGATTCCCGCCTGCGCGGGAATGACGGACGTTCTAATGCGGCGAGCATTGTGCGGCCCCAAGCTTTGCTAATGTTGACCCACCGCACGCGCATCCATAATGCGACCGTTTCGCAAGCCATCGACCCGCCGGCGCGACTCCGCGCGGCCAAGGAATAGACGCATGACCGCCGAAACCCTCGAAACCCGCGCGCCCGTGCTCATCCCGGAGACCCCCGCGTTCCTCAACGCCAAGGTTCTGTGGGTGCGCCACTGGAACGAGCATCTGTTCAGTTTCGCGATCGAGCGCCCGTCGACCTTCCGCTTCCGCTCGGGCGAATTCGTGATGATCGGCCTTCCGCAGGAGGGCGGCAAGCCGATCATGCGCGCCTATTCGATCGCGAGCCCGCATTATTCGGAAGAGCTCGAATTCCTGTCGATCAAGGTCGAGGACGGTCCGCTGACGTCGAAGCTCCAGCTGATCCAGCCGGGTGACGAGGTGTATCTGGGCAAGAAGCCGACCGGCACTTTGGTGCTCGACGCGCTGCTCCCGGGCAAGCGGCTGTTCATGTTCTCGACCGGCACCGGCCTTGCCCCCTTCCTCAGCCTGATGCGCGATCCCGATGTCTATTCGGCGTATGAGCAGGTCATCGTCGTGCACAGCGTGCGCCGCGTCAGCGACCTTGCCTATCACGACGAGATGGTCGCCTTGCTCGCCGAGGATCCGCTGATCGCCGAGGAGGCGGCCACGCAGTTCCACTACATCCCGACCGTCACGCGCGAGCCGTTCCGCACCACGCGGCGGATCGGTGCGCTGATCGAGGACGCGTCGCTGTTCGGCCATCCGGTGCGCGGCGACCAGAAGCTGAACCCCGAGACCGACCGCGCGATGCTGTGCGGATCGACCGAGATGATCAAGGAGTTCGCGGTGATGCTCGAGGCGCAGGGCTTTGAAGAGGGCGCGAATTCCAAGCCCGGTACGTTCGTGATCGAGCGTGCCTTCGTCGGCTGACCCGCCAGGCGCTTGGCGCGCCGTCCGATCCCCGATAGCGTCCAGGCCAAAGGGGGACTGAAAATGCGCCAGATTATCACGGGGATCCTGCTTGCCACCGCCGCCATGCCAATGCGGCGGTGGCAAAGACCGTCGCGGTCGAGGAACGCTCGATCGATCAGCTTCAGGCGAGCATGACGGCGGGGATGGCAAGCAGTGTCGATCTGGTCCGGGCGTATCTCGCGCGGATCGCGGCGATGGACCGCAAGGGGCCGACGCTGCGCAGCGTGATCGCGCTCAATCCCGACGCGCTGGCCCAGGCCAAGGCGCTCGACGCGGAGCGTCGGGCAGGGCGGGTGCGCGGACCGCTGCACGGCGTGCCGGTGCTGATCAAGGACAATGTCGAGACCGCCGACGCGATGCCGACCACCGCGGGCAGCCTGGCGCTCAAGGACAATATGACGCGCCGCGACGCGCCGGTGGTCGCGCAGCTGCGCGCGGCGGGGGCGGTGATCCTCGGCAAGACCAACCTCAGCGAATGGGCGAACATCCGCTCGACCCGGTCGATGAGCGGGTGGAGTGCGGTCGGCGGGCTGGTCCGCAATCCCTATGCGCTCGATCGGACCGCATGCGGATCGTCGAGCGGGTCGGGCGCGGCGATCGCGGCGAGCTTTGCTGCGGCCGCGATCGGCACCGAAACCGATGGCTCGGTCGTGTGCCCGTCATCGATCAACGGGCTGGTCGGGCTGAAGCCAACGATCGGGCTGGTCAGTCGCACGCATGTCGTGCCGATCAGCCATAGCCAGGACACGCCCGGGCCGATGGCGCGCAGCGTGCGCGACGTGGCGACGATGTTCTCGGCGATGATCGCAGCGGATCCGGCGGATGCCGCGACCGCGGGGGCAGGCGCGTACAAGCGCGACTATGCCGCCGCCCTGTCGACCAGCGCACTCTCGGGGTTGCGGATCGGGGTCGTCCGGCCCGAGATGACCGCGGACGTCGCGGCGCGCTACGAGGTCGCGCTGGGCGTGCTCAAGGCGGCGGGCGCGGTGCTCGTCGAGGTCAAGCAGCCCAAGCTCGACGGGATCGGCGAGGCGGAGCTGCTGGTACTCCAGACCGAGCTGAAGGCGGATCTCGACACCTATCTGGCGACCACCCCCGCAGCGGTGCGGACCCGGACGCTCGACCAGGTGATCGCGTTCAACCGCGCCAATGCAGCAGCGGAGATGCCGTTCTTCGCGCAGGAGACGTTCGAGGCGGCGGCCAAGACCAAGGGGCTCGACGACCCGGCCTACAAGGCAGCACGCGCGAAATCACTGCGGCTGGCGGGCACGGAGGGGGTCGACGCGATGCTGAAGACCGCGCGGGCGACGGTGCTGGTCGAGCCGACCTATGGTCCCGCCTGGCTCAGCGAGCCGGTGTATGGCGACCAATATGGCGGGCCGAGCGCGAGCGAACTGCCCGCGGTCGCCGGCTATCCGAACCTGACCGTGCCGATGGGGCTGGTCCGCGGACTGCCGGTCGGGCTGTCGTTCGTCGCGACGCGCTACGGCGACGGCACGGTGCTGAACGCAGGCTATGCCTATGAACAGCGGGCCAAGGCGCGGACCGCGCCGCGTTACCTGCCGTCGGCGGCGGTGGGCACGGGGCTCGACGGAGCCCGCTGACCGGGGGCGATGAACATGCGGTCGTTGCGCAGATAGACGGCGCTGCGATCCTTCAACCTGCGCGTGGTGAAGACGAGGCGATAGTCGCTCGCGAGCGTCGCCTTCAGTGCGCGCAGGCTGCCGACGTTCCAGATCGACAGGCGGCGCGTCGAGGTGACGATCACCGGCGGACGGTTGGCGAGGATGCGGCGGACCTCGGCCGCCTCGTCGATCCCGGTCGCACCCTGTTCGGTCGACAGGCTGAGCAGGTTGGGAAAGGCGTAGGGCGTCGGCACGCAGGTCCGCGCGAGCAGATAGGTGACGGTGTCGCCGCGGAACACATAGGGGCATTCGTCGCCACTGTTCGCGCGGACGATGCGGGCCAGCGCATAGGCGCCGGGGGCGCGTCGCGGCGGACGATGCGTTCGACCGCGAGGATCGTGAAGGGGACGATCAGCGCGATGGCGAGCAGCTTGGCATGGCGTGACAGCGCGGGCGCGGCGGCGATCGCCAGCGGGGCGACCAGCGGCAGGCCGTAATGATCGAAGAAGGTGCCGATCGCGAGGAAGCCGAGCGACGCCGCGATCAGCCAGCCAAAGGCGAGCCGCGCGACCGCACGGTCGATCCCGAGATGCGCGCGGCGATGCCAGGTGATCGCGGCGGCGGCGATCAGCGGGAGCAGCTGGACGAGGATGCCGAGCAGCCGCATCACCACCTGCTCGAGCGGATAGCCGGGGCGCAGGAAGATCGAGGTGACGTTGGCGAACCAGAAGGTCGCGAACAGGTCGTGCGCGGTGTACCAGCCGAGCGCGGCGAGCGACGGCGCGAGCCCGACGGCGATCCAAAGCAGCGCCGCGCCCAGCGTCGCTGAGACCGGCGCGCCGGTGCGGCGGTGGAACCAGAGATGCGCCAGCCCGAAGAACGCGCCCTCGAAGGCGGGCGTGTATTTCATCTGGATAGCGATCCCTGCGAGCAGGCAGGCCAGCGCGCCGCCACGCACGATCGCGCGGCGGTCGTTCGCCGCTGCGAGTGCGGGCAGGCGGAAGGTCAGCAGCGCGGCGATGGCGATCGGCAGATTGTAGAAGACCGGCGCCTGCCCGCCGCCGCCGCTGAGCAGCGACAGCCCGGCCAGATAGGTCGCTCCCGCCGCCAGCGCACCACGCCGCGTCGCGCCGATCCGCATCGCGCCGTGATGAACGAGGACCGCAGTCAGCCAGGCGCAGCCGGTCGCGACGAGCTGATAGGCGAGGATCCCGTCGCCGGGGAGCAGGCGGATCGCCGCGAACAGCAGGAACAGCCCGATCGGCTTGCGATCCCAGATGTCGACAAAGGGGATCGCGCCGTGCAGCATCCGGTCGCCGACCAGCAGGTAATATTGCTCGTCGACGGCAATCACCGGATTGCCGAAATCCCAGGCGCGGATCGCCAGCGCGATCAGCAGCAGGATCAGCGCGGGGGGCCAGCGGGATCCGGACGGTGCGGTCATGGCCGATGTCATCAGTAAAAATTCCTGAGCGTCAGCGCGCGCGTCGTCCCGTCGCACAGCCCGAGTCGGACGACGCTGCCGGGCGGGCGGATGGTCCAGTCCGCCAGCGGGCTGGTTGAATAGTCGCGGGGGATGGGCTGGCCGTCGATCGAACAGATCAGGTCGCCCACCTGCCACCCGCTCGCCTCGGCCGGGCCGCCGCGCATCACGTGCAGAACCTTCAGCCGGTTGCTTTCGACCCCCATCAGCAGGCCGCTGGTCGACCGGATCGGGCGGGGATCGGCGACGTCACCGCGGTGCAGGACCATCCGCGCTGCGCTCGGGTCGAGCAGCACGCGATAATGCTGGAGAAACCCCGAGCCGAGCCGCCCGGCGGCGCCGATCGACTGCGAAAAGCCCGCCTCGGGTTCGATCCGCACCTCGGTGTCGCGCGCGACGAGCGTGCCGACGCGGATCTCGGGGGCGATCGCGAGGCCGCTAATGACCGAGCCGCCGAGCCCATAGGCGATCGCGGTGGTGGTCGGCAGCCCCGGCGGCGCGGCACGGCGCCAGCCCGCCGCGGTCACGGTGATCGCCGATCCGTCGCCGGTATCGACGACGATCGGCGCCAGCGCGTGCGTGCCGATCCGGATCGCGCTTTCATAGACGCGTCGATCGGACGAGATCGTCAGCGGCGCGGTCTCGCCCGCAAAGGGCAGCCGCCCGGTCGGGATCAGCCGGAAGCGGCGCGCGGCATAATCGATGTCGAGCGCGTGCGCGGCGAGCAGGTCGCGCCCGA
>NZ_JRVI01000105.1:0-3467 GCF_000783375.1 Sphingomonas sp. Ant20 | reverse complement strand
CAACGGCACGATCGGCGCTCTGCTCGGCGCCGCGTGCGGCTCGCCGGAACGTGATCGATAAGTCGGACAACCCGCGCTATTGCCGGAGGTAAGCGCGACAGCGCGGGTGCTCGCCAAGCCGAGCACCCGCGCCACCCAGTTCCCTCGCGTAGCGTATCGAGGGCAGAGGCCCGGTCCCCACAGGGGCCGGCCTCGTGTCGTCCGGAGCCGCGCACCGCGCGGAACCGGACCGGCCGGCGGGTGGCGCCAGCGCCAACCCGGCCGACGGCTTTGCCGACGGCAGGCCCGGCCTGAGCCCTTACCCCTCCGTCATCCTCTCCCCGTCATCCCGACGAAAGTCGGGACCCAGAGCCCAGCAGCGACACCCCTCGTTACCCTGGACCCTGACTTTCGTCAGGATGACGGAGTTTGGTCGGGCCGGTCGACACCCCACTCCCGTCATCCTGACGAAAGTCAGGATCCAGGATACCACCCACCGTCCCCAGCCGCGCATCCCCGCTTCCGCCGCAACGCCGACCGCCCTACGCTGCGACATCCAGACCCCGGAGAGCCCCGTGATCCGCCCCCCTTGCGCTCGCCATGCTGACGACTCTTCCGCTGCTCGCCGGCTGTGCGGCCGGGCCGCACGCCGAAAAGCCCGTCCTCACCGCACACGCGGTCGCGCAGATCGCCACCCGCTGCGGCGCGGTCCGCGGCAAATTCCGTCCCAGCCGGACCGAGCTCCCCAGCGCAGATTTCACCCTGCACGCCGACGATCAGGGCGACGCGCAGTCCTCCCCGACGGTCCGCTGCATCGGCACCGCGCTCGACGCGTACCGCCACGATTATTTCGGTTTCGCCCCCGAGACCGGAGCACTCCCGTCATCCTGACGAAAGTCAGGACCCAGAGCCCAGGCCACCGTCCGCCGCCAAACCCACGCCGCCGGCAAAGCCGTCGGCCGGACCGGGTTGCACCCGTCCGCCGGCCGTGCCGGTTTTGGCCCGGCTGCCGCGCACCCGGGCCAAAACCGTCAATACATATGCTGCCCGCCGTTGATGCTGAGCGTCGAGCCGGTCACGAACCCGCCCTCTTCCGAGCACAGGAACACCACCCCGCGCGCAATCTCGCTCGCCTGGCCCAGCCGCCCGACCGGGATCTTCGCGACGATCTTTTCGAGCACGTCGGCCGGCACCGCCGCCACCATGTCCGTATCGATATAGCCCGGCGCGATCGCATTGACCGTCACGCCGGCCCGCGCGCCCTCCTGCGCCAGCGCCTTGGTAAAGCCGTGGATGCCCGATTTCGCCGCAGCGTAATTGACCTGGCCATATTGCCCGGCCTGCCCGTTGATCGAGCCGATATTGACGATCCGCCCCCATTTGCGCGTCCGCATGCCCGGGAACACCGCCTTGGCCATGTTGAAGCAGCCGCCCAGATTGGTGTCGATCACCGCCTTCCAGTCGTCATAGCTCAGCTTCAGGATCGTGCCGTCGCGCGTGATGCCCGCATTGTTCACGACGATGTCGACATCGCCCAGATCGGCCGCGACCTTCGCACAGCCCGCCTGACACGCGTCATAATCCGCGACATCCCATTGATAGACCGCGATTCCCGTCCGCGCGGAAAACGCCTCGGCGCGTTCGGCATTGCCCGCATAGGTCGCCGCCACGGTCAGCCCGGTCTTCTGCAGCGCAAGGCTGATCGCCTCGCCGATGCCACGCGTTCCCCCGGTTACGATCGCGACGCGTGCCATGCCTTCTCTCCCGCCATACGTGTTTTACCGGAGGCTAACCGCGGCGCGTCCAACCTTCAAGCTCGCGTGCGAGCAGCCGCTCGAGCATCACGATCCCCGCGGGGCCATCGTTCAGGCACGGCAGATAGGCAAAGTCCTTGCCGCCCGCCTCCTCGAAGCTCTCGCGCCCACGAATCGACAATTCCTCGAGCGTTTCCAGACAGTCCGCCGAAAAGCCGGGGGCAAAGATCGCGACCTTGGTCTTCCCCGCCTTGGCCAGTTCGACCAGCGTCTCGTCGGTCGCGGGCCCGAGCCATTTCTGCGGCCCGAACCGCGACTGGAACGCGACCGTCAGCTCGCGCCCCATCGCCGCGCTCAGCAGCCGCGCGGTCTTCTGGCAGTGGCAATGATAGGGATCGCCCATCTCCAGCGTGCGCTTGGGCATGCCGTGGAAGCTTGCGACGATCGCATCGGGAACGAAGTCGAGCGCGGCGAGCGACGTCTCGAGATCGGTCTTCAGCGCGTCGATATACAAGGGGTCGTCATAATAAGGCGGCAGCGTGCGCAGCGCGGGCTGCCAGCGCAGCCCCGCCAGATGCGCAAACGCCTTGTCGTTGGCGGTCGCGGTCGTCGCCGCGCAATATTGCGGATAGAGCGGCGCGAGCAGGATCCGCTCGCACCCCGCCGCCTGCATCGCGCTCAGCCGCTCGGCGATCGCCGGCCGGCCATAGCGCATCGCCCAGTCGACCATCACCTCGGGACCGAACGAATCCCTCACCGCCGCCGCCTGCAACCGCGTGATCGCGGCGAGCGGCGAACCGTCCTCGCGCCACACCTGGCTGTACGCATGCGCCGATTTCTTCGGCCGCGTGTTCAGGATGATACCGCGCAGGATCGGCTGCCACGCGATCGCCGGAATCTCGACGACACGGCGATCCGACAGGAATTCGCCGAGATAGCGTTTGACCGATCGCACGTCGGGGCCGTCGGGCGTCCCCAGGTTCATCAGCAGGACGCCGATCCGGGGCTTCGGAATCGCGGGATGGTCGGGGGGCAGGGTCATGTCGAGGGTCTTAAAGGCAAATCGCGCAGACGAAAGCCCGTTGCGGAGAAGATTGCGTTGGCGATCGCCGGCGCGACCGCGGGCACGCCCAGCTCGCCGACCCCGCCCGGCGCCTCGTCGCTGCGGATCAGCTCGACGGTGATGTCGGGCGTGTCCGCCAGCCGCGGCAGGTGCAGGTCGCCGAACCCGCGTGCATCGGCCAGGTTGCGCGTGAAGCCGGTCGCCGCGCCCAGTGCGGTCGCCAGCCCGAAGATCAGCCCGCCCTCGATCTGCTGGCGGACCAGATCGGGGTTGATCTGCACCCCGCAATCGACCGCCGCGACCAGCCGCTCGACCACCGGCCGCCGGTCCGCGCCCAGATGCGCCTCCGCCAGCACGGCGATGAAACTGCCGCGAAAGGCGTGGGCCGCGATCCCCTGCCCGCTGCCGGGCACGCCGCCATTCCACCCGCCCAGCGACGCCGCGGTCGACAGGCACCGCGCGAGTCTTGCGCCGCCGCCCAGCATGCCGATCCGGTAGGACATCGGCTCGGTCGCGGCGATCCGCGCGAGCTCGTCGACGAACGTCTCGGTGAAGAACGCGGTATAGCCATGCGCGCCGCCGCGCAGCGCGCCCGTCGGCACGCCGATCTCGGCGGCATGATGCACGACCGCCACCGCCGGGATCGCATAGGCGGGCAGCGCACCGCCGAC
>NZ_JRVI01000104.1:0-5794 GCF_000783375.1 Sphingomonas sp. Ant20 | reverse complement strand
GCGTCCCATCTGGGGGTGTCGGCGGTCGAGGTGATCCGCGGCTTTATGGGCTCGGGCGCGTAGAGCGCGGCATAGTCGGTGCCGGGGACCGTCGCGAAGGCCGGTGCGCGGGGCGGCGTGTCGGAACGTTTGTTCACGGTTTGATCCTATCCCGAGGGGAGAGGACCGATCAGATATGCTGAAACGGGGGGTAGTAGGACAGCCCCCCCGGGGCGGTCATTCCGTACCTTTTGGCGAGGTGTTTCGTGCAATTCGGCGGTCGGGCGGCGGTGGGGGGCCGGATCGGGCGGCTGAGACGGCGCGGCTCGGCCGAGGGGTTGCAGGGTCAGGCCGCAGGGAACGGTGCGGGTCGATCCCGACGTCCGCGCGGAGTTTCGCGACGGCGGGTCGGGCTGGCGGGGGCGGATCAATGCAGCGTTGTGCGCGGCGGCGGGGCTTCAGGGGTAGCGCTGGCGGGCGTGGAGGATGGCAAGGATCTCGATCGTCCCGGTGACGCGGTAGACGAGGATGTAGTTGGGATGGACCACCGCCTCGCGGGTGCGGCGATGCGGCCGGGGCGGTAGATATAGGGGTGATCAGGCAGCGTCTCCGCTGTGTGCCTGATCGCGACGATCAGCCGTTGCGCGGCGGCGAAATTTCGCGGCGCGATATAGTTGGCGATTGCCAGCAAGTCGCGAGTAGCGTCGTCCGTCCAGACGAGCGGCAGCGTCACCGCGGCCGATGCTGCTCGATGATCTCCTGCACCATCGCCATGACCTGATCGTGCGGGATGCCGGGCTCGGTGGACGTCATCGCCTTTTCGACCTTCGCGCGGAACCACGCGTCATAGGCTTCCGCCTCTTCGGTGGTCTCGAATTCGGATTCGATGGGCGAGAGCTTGGCCATACGCATAGTATAGCAGGCGGCGACGGGACCCGGAAGCTGTTGGCGGGAAGCTGGCCTATGTTTCGGCCTGTACGGCGGCTTGCATGGCGGCTGCTACGCGATCGCGCCAAGCAGCCGGTGGAGCTGCCGATCGACCCGATATACTGGCAGAGTTAAACTAGAGCAGCCCGAGGTGCCCAGGGGCAGAGCGAGCCGGCGTTGCTGGTGATTGTGAAGCAATCGCCCTCTCTTCGGTTTTTACTCCATTAACTTGTACCAGTCTCTGACTGCCAATTTGAGGCGGACAGCCTCTTCCTCGGGTAGCAAATTAGAATGAGCGATCGGTCCCCGAGCATGGTTAAGCCTGATGAGAACCCGAAGCACTCGGTTCTTTGACACCCTCGAAAATATTCCTGAAAAACTAGTCCAATTCTCCTTTATAATATCATTCAACTCTCCAAACGTTGTGTACTCTATCGGTCTGGTTGACCGGGGCGGGAGACCTTCAGACGCCTCCCTGTCTATATTTTTTTGCGCATTCTCTCGAACGCTCTGTGGTACGGCGTTACTCCACCATTCGTCACCGCGTTCAGATTGCAGCGTCTCTTCGACTAGGTTTCTAATATCGTTCTCAAGAGCAAAGAATACTTTATAGAACTCCGCCATTCTCTCGGCGTTGCTAACGATCTCGAAATTGATCTGATCGATGTAGCCACTTATTAAAGTGTCGGTTTCCCGCTCAAGCGCAGACCGAACGTTCGTTACCTTCAAAGTCGACATAACCCGATTTAGCTCTCGGGTAATAACAGCCGATTTTAGGATAAATAGTTCTATCGCCTGAGTTGATGTCACAATAGATTCTCTCGCAGGCTTCGAAATATAGCGTTAAAGACTGCTATGTTTTCAGTTTCTGGCAGAATCACGTTAATGTGATAAGAAAGCCCAAGCCCTCCCCTCCGATGGCCGGTCGTAACGTCAGCCACGGCTGGGCGATCATCTGGATCGTCTTGGCGAGCAGTGACAACAGAGCTATCACCGGCAGGTGTCGCGGCTCTGTCTGTAAACTGCCTTATCGCGTCGAAGCTCCGGTAGATTAAACTGACAATCGGATCAGCTTTTTTGAGACCAGTGATCTCGACTATAATGTCTTTTACGCCACTCTCTTCAGCGCGATATACAAACTCGTTTCGCTTAAAAAGTTCGCCGTACGCCGCCTTTAATCCATCAAGAGCAGACTGCCCCCTTGCCGAATCAGATTTAAATTTCGAATATAAATCGGTGGGAATCCCGTCGCTTGTAATAAAGTTCATCTTTTTCAGCATTGGAGGAATCGGACGCGCTGACCCTCCAGACACTTTCAAGACTGTAGCCATAAAGTCGCTCGAAAAACGTTCTGGCCTTTCAGCAACAATGATCGAATCAAGCGTCTTTTTAAAAGTTACGGGAGAAGTGGAGTAAGGTAGCCCGCCTTTTATTTCTCTTTTTTCTCGGAACTTGCCTTTAGGCTAACTGACTGGGAATCCTGGCCCGACAGAAGCTCCTGCTCTCCTAAGTCTGCTACCATTGCGCTTCCCTTCGCAACGTAACCTATAATATTTATTGGCGTTGTCGAGTCGGCCATAGCGTCGCAATAGCCGAACGTCGCATCCTCACCCTTCCCATGCTTCCGCGCGGTCTGTCGCTGCGCACAGGGAGCGGGAGTTTGGCTTATTCCGCCGCCACCCGCTTCTCCAGCAACGGCGCCAGATACTTGCCCGTGAAGCTCCCCTTGGCCTTGGCGACCTTTTCCGGCGTGCCTTCGGCGACGATCTCGCCGCCCTTGACGCCGCCCTCCGGCCCCAGGTCGAGGACCCAGTCGGCGGTCTTGATGACGTCGAGATTATGCTCGATCACGACGACGGTGTTGCCCTGCTCGACGAGCGCGTGGAGGACTTCGAGGAGTTTGCGGACGTCCTCGAAATGCAGGCCGGTGGTGGGCTCGTCGAGGATATACAGCGTGTTGCCGGTCGCGCGGCGCGAGAGTTCCTTGGCGAGCTTGACGCGCTGCGCCTCGCCGCCCGAGAGCGTCGTCGCCTGCTGGCCGACCTTGACGTAGCCGAGGCCGACCTCGACCAGCATCGCCATCTTGTCGCGGATCGGGGGGACCGCCTTGAAGAACTCGGCGGCGTCCTCGACGGTCATGTCGAGCACGTCGGCGATGCTGTGGCCCTTGAACTTCACCTCGAGCGTCTCGCGATTGTAGCGCGCGCCGTGGCAGACGTCGCACTGCACATAGACGTCGGGGAGGAAGTGCATCTCGATCTTGAGCACGCCGTCGCCCTGGCACGCCTCGCAGCGGCCGCCCTTGACGTTGAAGCTGAACCGGCCGGGCTTGTAGCCGCGCGCCTGGGCTTCGGGGAGGCCGGCGAACCAGTCGCGGATCTGCGTGAAGCTGCCGGTATAGGTGGCGGGGTTGCTGCGCGGGGTGCGGCCGATCGGCGACTGGTCGATGTCGATGACCTTGTCGAGATATTGCAGGCCGGTGATCTTGTCGTGTTTCCCTTGCACGATGCGCGCGCCGTTGAGCTCGCGCGCGGCGGCGGCGTAGAGCGTGTCGATCGTGAAGCTCGACTTGCCCGACCCCGAGACGCCGGTGACGCAGGTGAAGGTGCCGAGGGGCAAGCTCGCGGTGACGCCCGTCAGGTTGTTCGCGGTGGCGTTGTGGACGGTGAGCTTCTTGCCGTTGCCCTTGCGCCGCGTGGCGGGGACCGGCACTTCGCGCGTGCCGTTGAGATAGTCGGCGGTGATGCTGGTCTTGGACTTCAGGATCTGTTTCAGCGTGCCCTGCGCGACGACCTGGCCGCCGCGGACGCCTGCGCCCGGGCCCATGTCGATGATGTAATCGGCGGTGCGGATCGCGTCCTCGTCATGCTCGACGACGAGCACGGTGTTGCCGAGATCGCGCAGGCGCCGCAGCGTCTTGAGGAGCATGTCGTTGTCGCGCTGGTGCAGGCCGATGCTGGGCTCGTCGAGGACGTAGAGCACGCCCGACAGGCCGCTGCCGATCTGCGACGCGAGGCGGATGCGCTGGCTCTCGCCGCCGCTGAGCGTTCCGCTGGTGCGGTCGAGGTTGAGATAGTCGAGGCCGACATTGTTGAGGAAGCCGAGGCGCTCGACGATTTCCTTGAGGATGCGTTCGGCGATCGCGTTCTGCTGGTCGCCGAGATGCTGCGGCATGTCGGTGAAGAACTGGAGCGCGTCGACGACCGAGAGGTGGGTCGCGTAGCTGATGTCCTTCATCGCGATCTTGACCGCGAGCGCTTCGGGTTTCAGGCGCGCGCCGGCGCAGACCTCGCACGGGGCGGCGGACTGGTATTTGTTCAGCTCCTCGCGCATCCACGCGCTCTCGGTCTGGAGCAGGCGGCGGTTGAGGTTGCCGATGACGCCCTCGAACGGCTTGGAGACGTCGTATTTCTTCTTGCCGTCGATGAAGGTGAGCGTGACGGGCTTGCCCTTCGAGCCGTGCAGGATGACGCGCTGGACCTCTTCGGGGAGCTCGCCCCAGGGGGTCTCGATGTCGAACTTATATTCGCGCGCGAGGCTGCCGAGAACCTGCATGTAATAGGGCGAGGGCGGGTTGGATTTCGCCCAGGGGACGACCGCGCCCTTCTTGATGCTGAGCATGTGGTTGGGGACGACGAGGTCCTCGTCGAACAGCAGTTTCTCGCCGAGGCCGTCGCAGGCCGGGCACGCGCCCTGGGGGGCGTTGAACGAGAAGAGGCGCGGCTCGATCTCGGAGATGGTGAAGCCGCTGACCGGGCAGGCGAATTTCTCGCTGAACACGATGCGGCCGTCGGGGGCGTTGCTGCCGAGGATCTCGGACTTGGGGGTGTGCGGCTCGACCGGGTCGGCGGGGTCGACATAGGCGAGGCCTTCGGCGAGCTTCAGCGCGGTTTCGAACGATTCCGCAAGGCGCGTGGCGATCTCGCCGCCGACGACGAGGCGGTCGACGACGACCTCGATGTCGTGCTTGTACTTCTTGTCGAGCGCGGGCGCCTCGTCGATGTCGTGGATCGTGCCGTCGATGCGGACGCGGGTGAAGCCCGCCTTCTGCCACTCGGCGAGTTCCTTGCGATACTCGCCCTTGCGGCCCCGGACGACGGGGGCGAGCAGATAGAGCCGCGTTCCCTCGGGGAGCGCCATCACGCGGTCGACCATCTGGCTGACGGTCTGCGCGGCGATCGGCTCGCCGGTCGCGGGGGAATAGGGGATGCCGACGCGCGCCCAGAGCAGGCGCATGTAATCGTAGATCTCGGTGACGGTCGCGACGGTCGAGCGCGGGTTGCGGCTCGTCGTCTTCTGCTCGATCGAGATGGCGGGGCTGAGGCCCTCGATATGGTCGACATCGGGCTTCTGCATCAGCTCGAGGAACTGGCGGGCGTAGGCGGACAGGCTCTCGACGTAGCGGCGCTGGCCCTCGGCGTAGATGGTGTCGAAGGCGAGGCTCGACTTGCCTGAGCCGGACAGCCCGGTGATCACCGTCAGCGTGTCGCGGGGGATGTCGATATCGACGTCCTTGAGATTGTGTTCACGCGCGCCGCGTACGGAAATCTTGGTCAGCATAGGAGAGTCTGTTCCACATTTGTTCGGACGCGACAAGCCCGGGAGGGCGCCGGGCGGGTGCTCGCAAAGATGGGTAACGCCGAACCATTGTCCAAGGTGCCGACGATAGTTACATAGTGTATTGTTAGTACAATACAGTGCTGGAGACCGAGATGGGCAAGAAGAAGGAGCGTCGCGAACGCGAGGCGAGCGAGCGCGAGGCCGAGACGGGCGCGACGAAAGGCGAGGGGTTCGAGGCGCGCTGGTCCGCCAAGGCGGGCAAGCATGGCGGCGCGGCACCGTTCGCGGGGATCGCGGCGGCGCTGACGCGGCAGATGGGGACGCCCGC
>NZ_JRVI01000103.1:0-14175 GCF_000783375.1 Sphingomonas sp. Ant20 | reverse complement strand
GTGGGGAGGGCAGCGCTCGCGGCGCCCCTCACCCCGGCCCTCTCCCCACAGGGGAGAGGGAGCAGTGATTATGCCGCCATCGTGAACGGTTCGAGCCCGGCGAGCTTGGTCCGCACCTCGGGCCGCGAGACTGCGCGCGGTTCCAGCCCGCGCACACCGTCGGCCATCGCCTTGATATGCGCAGGGGTCGAGCCACAGCAGCCGCCGAGCACGTTGACCTGCTTGGCCACCGCCCATTCGCCGACCAGCCCGGCGGTCGTCGCCGGCATCTCGTCATATTCGCCGAGTTCGTTGGGCAGCCCGGCGTTCGGGTAGATCATGATCAGCGTGTCGGCGATGCCGGACAGGGTCTTCACATGCGGCCGCAGCTGCTCCGCACCGAACGAGCAGTTGAGCCCGATCGTGATCGGCTTGGCATGCCGCACCGCGTGCCAGAACGCCTCGACCGTGTGCCCCGACAGGTTTCGGCCCGACAGATCGGTCAGCGTCATCGACAACATGATCGGCACGTCGCGCCCGAGATCGTCGCCCGCCTCGATCGCGGCCATGATTCCGGCCTTGGCGTTGAGCGTATCGAACACCGTCTCGATCAGGATGAAGTCGACCCCGACCCCCTCGCCGCCTTCGAGCAACGCGTCGATCTGTTCGCGGTAGACGCCCTTCAGATAATCGAAGTCGATCTCCCGATAGCCCGGATCGTTGACGTCGGGGGACAGCGACAGCGTCTTGTTGGTCGGCCCGATCGCACCCGCCACGAACCGCGGCCGGCCGTCCTTTGCTTCATATTCGGTCGCGAGCGCCCGTGCGATCTTCGCGCTTTCGACGTTGATCGCGCGGACCAGATGCTCGGCACCGTAATCCGCCTGGCTGATGATGTTCGCGCTGAACGTGTTGGTCGAGACGATGTCCGAGCCCGCGTCGAGATATTCGCGCGTGATCGTCTGGGGCACGTCCGGCCTGGTGATCGCCAGAATGTCGTTGTTGCCCTTCTGGTCGTGGCTGAGCCCGAGGTCGCCCGCATAGGCCGCCTCGTCGAGCTTCCAGTTCTGGATCTCGGTGCCGAACGCGCCGTCGGTGATCAGGATGCGCTTGGCGGCTTCCGCGTTGAAACGTTCACGTGGTGTCATCGATTGGACTCCCCCCTCCCGCAAGCGGGAGGGGGGGGTGAATTACGCCGCGCGCGACCTTTTTCGCTCGGCTTCGCGCGGACGCCGAGCATGTGACAGATAGCATAGGCGAGTTCGGCGCGGTTGAGCGTGTAGAAGTGGAAATCCTTCACGCCCCCGGCATAGAGCCGCCGGCACATCTCGGCCGCGATCGTCGCCGCAACCAGCTGTCGGGCCGCCGGATGATCGTCGAGCCCCTCGAACAGCCGATCCATCCAGGCCGGAATCTCCGCCCCGCACGCGTTCGCGAATTTGCGCGTCTGCGCGACGTTCGAGACCGGGAGGATACCCGGGAGGATCTGCGCGGTGATTCCGGCTGCGGCGACCCGGTCGCGGAACCGGAAATAGGCTTCGGGCGAGAAGAAGAACTGCGTGATCGCCCGCGTCGCGCCCGCATCGAGCTTGCGCTTCAGGTTGTCGAGATCGACGTCATGCCCGCCGGATTCGGGGTGGCATTCGGGATAGGCCGCGACCGAAATCTCGAACGGATGCAGCCGTGCCAGTCCGGCGACCAGCGCGGCCGCATTCTCATACCCGCCGGGATGCGCCTGATAGGGCTGACCCAGCGTCGGCATGTCGCCGCGCAGGGCGACGATGTGCCGTACGCCGGCTGCCCAATATTCCTCGGCAACCTGATCGATCTCGGCCTTGGTCGCCTCGACGCAGGTCAGGTGTGCGGCGGCGTTCATCGACGTCTCGCGCTGGATCCGCGCAACGGTCGCGTGCGTCCGCTCGCGCGTCGACCCGCCCGCGCCATAGGTCACCGACACGAAATCGGGACCGAGCGGCTCCAGCGTGCGGATCGCGTCCCACAGCTGGGCGTCCATCTTGTCGCTTTTCGGCGGAAAGAATTCGAAGCTGATCCCCACGTCGCCCGCCAGGTCGGCGAAAAGAGGTTCTTCGAGCGCACGACGCGCCTCGGCCAGTTGGGGAATAGTGATTGTCGTCATGCCGCCTTCACCTCACGCAAACTCAGGCCAATCCTGCGGCCGAGCCATAATTTCACCGTCAGCTCACCGCCCTCGAGCGTCTCGACGCGCGCGGTCTGCAAACCGGCCGCGTCGAACCAAGCCGTCATCTGATCGTCGGCAAAGCCGAGACGCGTATGCGCATCGCTCAACCGCAATTCCTCGCGGTCGTGGCTCGCGAAATCCGCGATCAGCAACCGCCCGCCCGGCGCCAGCACGCGTGCCGCCTCGCGGACCGCGGCGCCCGGCTGCTGTGCGAAATGGAGCACGTGATGCAGGATCGCGACGTCCGCCGCCCCGTCGTCGAGCGGCAGCGCGTACAGATCCGCCTGCCGTAATTCGGCATGCGCCATGTCGTGCAGCTTGGCGCGCGCCAGACGCAGCATCTCCGAACTACGATCGATTCCCAGCGCGAGACGGGCATGTCCACCGAACAGCTCGAGCATCCGACCCGTCCCCGTGCCGATGTCGATCAGCGTACCAACCCGCGCATCGCCGAGCATCGCCGCCATCGCCGCCTCGACCTCGCTTTCGGCGACGTGCAGCGAACGGATCGCATCCCATTCGTCGGCATGCCCCTCGAACCACGCCGCCGCGCTCGCCGCCCGATCGGCGCGTACTGCAGCAAGCCGTGCCGCGTCGGCAACCGCCCAGTGATCGGGTTCTGCCCTGGCCCAGCTATCGAGAGCAGCAGCGACCGGATCGACGACATCGCTGCGCCCCACGCCGACGAATACCCAGCTGCCCTCCTTGCGACGCTCCGCCAGACCGGCATCGCACAGGATCTTCACATGGCGCGACACGCGCGGCTGGCTCTGCCCGAGCACCTGCGCGAGTTCGCCAACCGACAGCTCCATGCGACGCAGAAGCGCGAGAATACGCAATCGGGTCGCATCCGCCATCGCACGGAAGATTTCGAGCGCCATCGTCATGGGCAGTCATATAAAGAATTCTTTATATGAGGTCAACGCAGGCCGTCGCGTGTCGCTGGAGGAATGCTGGCCCCAGGGTCGTCCCAACGTCGACGGATCGGAAACGCTTGGTCCGCGTTCGAACACGCGATGAACTGGAAAGCATCCGGCTCACAAGCGCCAGGTCCGTCCGGATCGACGCCGAATTTGATGATGGGAGTGTTATTCATGAAGAAGTTTCTGATCCCCGCGCTGGTCCTGACGGCCGGCCTCGCAGCGTGCAGCAACAATGCGCAGAACGAGACCGCGGAAGCGGCGAACGCCATCGCGGCCGACGCAAGCGCAACGACCCAGAATGCGGTTGCCGATGTCGATGCCGCCAGCGATCGTGCGCTCGGCTCGGCTGAAGCATCGCTCGACAATGCCGGTGCGCGCATGGACAACGCCGCTGACCGTCTTGACGCCAGTGCCGACCGCGCCGGTGAGCGCGCAGAGCCCAATGCAGACCGTGCGGGTGCTGCGATCAACAACAGTGCCGATCGCGCAGCAGACGCCACGGGTAACGCACTGACCCGCGCCGGCAACGCGATCAAGGACTAATCCCCGTCACGGATCGCCCCGCACCGCGTCGTCCGACCGCGATCCGGTCGATGGTCCTGCGCTCCCGGCCTGTCTGGTCCGGACGAGGACTATCAACGGGACTCCCGTCTGGCGGCCGGCTCGGGGCGGTTCTGTCGCTCGCCCTGCTGGGCGCCTGTTCCCAGACTCCGGAACACCCCGGCGCGGTCACGCGGGACGAGGCAGCGCAACTCAACGATGCCGCGACCATGCTCGACGCGAACAGCATGCGCCCCGACGGCCTACCCCCTGTTGGCAACTCGACGGCCAACGGCACGACACCGTCCCCTTCCTCTTCGCAAAGCGACCAGCCTCAATGATGAATCGCCGCCTCGGCTCGACCGATCTCAAGATCGCCCCCCTCGTTCTCGGGGGGAATGTGTTCGGATGGACAGCGGACAAGACCGCCAGCTTTGCGGTCCTCGACGCGTTCGTCGCGGGTGGCGGGACGATGATCGACACTGCCGACATGTATTCGTCATGGGTAGACGGCCATGAGGGTGGCGAATCCGAAACGATGATCGGCGACTGGCTGCGGACTAGCGGCAGGCGCGATGACGTACTGATCGCGACCAAGGTCGGCATGTTGCCGGGTGAAGGTGGCGAAAAGCTCCAGCCGGCGCGTATCGCGGCAGCGGCCGAAGCATCGCTCAGGCGTCTCGGCACGGATCGCATCGATCTCTATTACGCGCATCAGGATGACGACACGGTGCCGCAGGAGGCTGTCCTCGAGGCCTTCGGTAAGCTCGTCGATGCCGGGAAGGTGCGCGTGATCGGCGTGTCGAACTTCCACGCCGCACGCCTGAAATCCGCGGTGGACGCCGCAAAGGCCAGCGACCTGCCGCGCTATCATGTCCTCCAGCCCGAATATAATCTCGTCAGCCGCGACAAGTTCGAAGGCGAATTGCAGGATTACTGCGTGACCGAAAATATTGGCGTTCTTCCCTATTACGGTCTCGCATCGGGCTTCCTCACCGGCAAATACCGCACGCCCGACGATCTGGGCGCAAGCGTTCGCGGCGGTGGCATGCGCGACCTCCTCGACGGAAAGGGCAAGGCGGTCCTCGAGGCGATGGATGCGGTCGTCTCTGACACGGGCGCCAGCCACGCGCAGGTCGCGCTCGCGTGGCTCCTGGCACAACCCGGGATCACCGCACCGATCGCGAGTGCGACCAGCGCGCGTCAGATCGAGGATCTGCTGCCCGCGATGACGCTCGAGCTTTCGGATGCGCAGCTTTCGGCGTTGACTCTGGCGGGGGCGTGATGCGTCCCGCGCCCGGGTGACCGGGCGCGGTCTATGCCTCAGCGGAAATGGTTCACCAGGTTCGAATAGTTGTAGGGTTTCTGAAAGAAGGCGACGCCGTCGGGCAGACCTGCGGCTTTGCTCGGCCGCTGGCCGGACGTGACGACGACCTGGATCTGCGGCCAGCGCCGGCGGATGATCGCGGCGAGGGCCAGTCCGTCCATCGAGCCCGGCATGTCGATATCGGTGAATACCGCCGCGACATCGTCACGCGACGTCAGAATCGCCATCGCCTCGTCCGCATCGCCTGCGACGAGCGTCGACAGTCCGGCGTCCTCGATCCGCGCCGTTGCGGTGATTTGAACAAGCAGATGATCTTCGACGATCAGAACGATCCCCGCAGCGGGGCGTCTGATCAATGGCGGTGCGAACAATGGAAACCCCATACACAAATTCAGGGTCGGCTCACGATCGGTCCGCCTGGGCAGGTCGGGACGCGTGAGGCGCGAACCCGCTATGAACGGTCGGCGGCGAATTCGGACGCATCGCCGAGGCGGATTTTCGTCGCATCACATGCGTCCTGTCGCATTCCTGGCGCGTCCAGCCGTATCGGCCGTTCAGTCGCCGACGAACGTCAGGGCCGAGGTGCGACGCTCGCGTTCGTTGACGATCAAAGCCCGGCCTGCGGGAGCTGCCGAGCGCTGCGGGCAATCCGCGCGGAAGCATCCGCGACAGCCAATGCCGATCGGCATGGCCGCGCCCGTCAGATCGATACCGCTCGCAGCGACCAGCCCGCGCGCGAGTGCCGCCTCGACTCCCAGTCCGATTGCAAACTCGGCACGCACCGCACCGAAGCGGCGCCCCTGCGGACGCACCGTCCGCGCCATCGTCAGCCAGCGCGCTCCGTCCTCCATCTCGACCAGCTGCACCACCAGGTCCCCCGGACGATCGAACGCGTGATGGAGTTGCCACAGCGGGCACCGGCCCTCCGCCTCGACCAGTGCCGCGCCGCTCGCGCCGGGATAGCGCTTCGACGCCTGCCCGGCGCGGTCGATCCGGATCATGAAGAAGGGAAGCCCCCGCGCGCCCACCCGCTGCAACGTCGTCAGCCGGTGCGCGACCTGCTCGAACCCTGCGCCAAACCGTCGCTGCAGCAGCTCGATATCGTAGCCGGTCGCCTCGCAGCCGCGCAGGAACCGCGCATAGGGCATCATCACCGCCGCCGCGAAATAGCTAAGCAGATGGCGTCGGTACAGTCGCTCGGCGGCCCGGTCGGTGAAGCCTGCGGCCTTGGCCAGCGCATCGATCTCGGCCTGTGCCTCGATCTGGCCGAGCTGGAACGCGACCGCGAACGTCCGTGAGGCGGGGTCGAGCACCTCGCTCAGTTGCAGCTGGCGGGCATGGAGATCGAGCCGCCGCAGCGTGTCGGGCAGCACGTCGGCAGGCAGGACGCGGATCGTGATGCCGTGTTTGGCGCGTAGGCGCTCGGTGATCGCCCCGTAAAGGTCGCCGGCACCCAGCCGCAGCTCGTCCGCCAGCGCTTCGGCGGCGGCGTCGAGATCGGCAAAGTGATTCCGCCACCGCTCGATCTCGCGGCGCACCAGTGCGACCGGGTCGTCGGATGGCGCAATCGCACCATCCCCCTCTCCCATCCGGTCGAACACGCGCGCAAAGGCCTCGGCACCACCGGGCGCGCTGGCCAGCCATTCCTCGACCTCGTTGCGGTCGATCGCCAGGTCGGCGAACATGGGGTGCGCCAGACGACGCGGATCGCCTCCGAACCGCCGCCCGGTTCGGCCGCCGCCAGGGTCCGCGGATCGAAGTCGAAGCTTTCCGCCAGTTTGATCAATAGCGTTGCGGAAATCGGCCGCTGGTTGCGCTCGACCAGATTAAGGTAGCTCGGGCTGATCGAGAGCATCTCCGCCATCGCTGCCTGGGTCAGTCCGGCACCGCGCCGCAGCCGCCTGATCGCGTGCCCTGCCAGTAATTTGCGCTCAGCCATTCCGCCTCCCCGTCTTTGTCACGATAGTTACAGACAGACAGGGTCCGCGCAACGCCCAACGACAGCACAACCCGGCCAGGCTGCCGCTCACCCTTCCAAACCCCGCAAACCTCAGGCTTTATGCTGCTATCGTCGCCCCGGTTGCTCGAGTTTGTAAACGGGGAGACACATTCGCCATGAAGGAGATGGGCATGACGACCGAACCAATGCGCGCCCGCGCCGTTTTCTCGACCGCAGATTTCGAATTGCTCAAGGAAGCGATCGGGGAATTGATCACCAAGGTTTCGGTCGACGACGTCAAGCTGAGCCGCCTCAGCGCGCTCTATCACCGGCTCGGCCGGCTCGGCTGACCGCCACCGTTCGACGGGCATTTCGCTGAGAAGCGCGCACGTCGGACCGAGCGATTTCCTGGGGAGGAAAAGGGCCCATTGGTGCACAGGCATCGATGGGCTTTTCCGCGTCTGGCCGACGCCCCCGTCCTCGCCTAGGAGGCGGTATGGCCGATGGAATTCTCAACAAGATCAAGGACGATATCGTCCTTTACGGGGCGCTTGCCGCCAATCTGGGCATTGCCGTCGCAAAATTCGTCGCCGCGGGGCTGACCGGGTCGTCCTCGATGCTGACCGAGGGTGTCCATTCGCTGGTCGACAGCGGCAATCAGATCCTGCTGCTGTACGGCCAATCGCGGGCGAAGCAGCCGGCGGATGCGGCCCACCCGTTCGGCTATGGCCGCGAGCTCTATTTCTGGGCGTTCGTCGTCGCGATCCTCATCTTCGCGGTGGGCGCGGGCGTGTCGATCTATGAAGGGTATCGGCACATGCTGCGGCCCGAGCCGCTGTCCGACCCTCTCATCGCCTATATCGTTCTGGGCGTCGCGGTGCTGCTCGAGGGTACGAGCTGGACGATCGCGGTCCGGGAATTCGCCAAGTCCAAGGGGGATTCGGGCTGGTGGACCGCGATCCATCGCTCGAAGGACCCGGCAGGCTTCATCGTCCTGTTCGAGGATTCGGCGGCGCTGGCGGGGCTGCTGATCGCCGGGTTCGGCATCTGGGCCAGCCACGCCTTTGCCGACCCCCGGATCGACGGCGTCGCGTCGATCCTGATCGGCCTGATCCTCGCGCTCGTCGCGGTGATCCTGGCACGCGAATCGAAGGGGCTGCTGATCGGCGAGCGCGCGGACTCTGCCGTGATCGCGACGATTCGCGGCATCGTCGCGGCGCACCCGGCGATCGCCGCGGTGAACCATGTCCGGACGATCCACACCGCGCCCGACAGCATCTTCGCAGCGATCAGCGCGGACTTCGTCGACACGCTGACGATGGGCGAAGGCGAGACGATGATCGAGGCGATGGAAGGCGAGCTCCGCGCTGCGGTGCCGATGCTCGCCTCGATCTATATCCGTCCCGAAAAGCGTGAGGACGCCGTCGTGGTTCACGAGGGCGTCCCGGAGGATCAATAGGCGCGGGCGATCAGGATACGCTCGACCGCGGGCTGACCGGTGAAGATGCAGGCGCCATCGTCGCATCCGGTCTGGCCGATCGGCGCGTTGCGGATCGTCAGCTTGAGCGCCTTCAACCGCTCGACAACCGAGTCGAGCGCCGCGCCCGTCGGCTTCGCCCAGCGCACATCGACCCAGCCCGGGTTCTTCACGCCGTCGGCAAAGTGAGTCTCGAGCGCCGCAAAGTCGTCGATCGGCACGATGTTGGCGCGCAGCCGCTCCACCGACTCGACGTGCAACGCCCCCTGCACGTCCGCCAGCATGCCCGACACCGCTTCGACAAAGGCATCGCGCGAGGTGGCGACGCTGTCGAGCTTGCCGTCCTCGCGGTAGAGCCGGTCGCGGCGGATGACCGAGACGTTGCCGCCCGCCATGTCGCGGCCGCCGACCTCGATCACGATCGGTGCGCCCTTCTTAACCCAGCCCCAGCGCTTGGTCGCCGCCTTGGCGGGTTTCCGATCGAGCAGCGCACGGACCGGCTCGCCGAGCGCGGACTGCTTGGCGAGTTCGGCCTGAAGCGACTTGCAATAGTCGACGATCGCCGCGTCGTCGGGATTGTCGCGCAGCATCGGCACGATCACCACCTGCCACGGCGCGATCATCGGCGGCACGCGCAGGCCGTCGTCGTCGCCGTGAACCATGATGACGCCGCCGATCATCCGCGTCGACACGCCCCAGCTGGTTGTGTTGGCCAGCTCAAACTCGCCAGCTGCGTTCTGGAAGCGGATGTTCTGCGCCGAGGCGAAATTGGTGCCGAGGAAATGCGAGGTGCCCGCCTGGAGCGCCTTGCCGTCCTGCATCATCGCCTCGATCGAATAGGTCGCGACCGCGCCCGGGAAGCGCTCATTCTCGGGCTTCTCGCCCGCGATCACGTGGAGGCCGAGGCACTCTTCGGCGAAGTCGCGGTAGACTTCGAGCATCTTGAGCGTCTCGTCGCGCGCCTCGTCGACGGTTGCGTGCGCGGTATGCCCCTCCTGCCAGAGGAACTCGCTGGTGCGCAGGAACATGCGCGTGCGCATTTCCCAGCGGACGACATTGGCCCACTGGTTGATCAGCACGGGCAGGTCGCGCCACGACTGGACCCAGCGCGCGAACGCGGCGCCGATGACCATCTCCGACGTAGGGCGCACGACCAGCGGCTCCTCGAGCTTGGCGTCGGGATCGGGCACGAGCCGGCCATAGCCGTCGGCCTTCAGCCGGTGATGCGTGACGACCGCCATTTCCTTGGCGAATCCGTCGACATGCTCGGCCTCCTTCTCGAAATAGGAGAGCGGGATGAAGAGCGGGAAATAGCAATTTTCATGCCCCGTCGCCTTGATACGGTCGTCGAGCAGTCGCTGGATCCGCTCCCAGATGCCATAGCCCCAGGGGCGGATGACCATGCAGCCGCGGACGCCGGATTCCTCGGCGAGGTCGGCCTCGGTGATGACGGCCTGGTACCAGGCGGAGAAATCCGCCTCTCGGGTGACGGGGAGTGCGCGCTTTATCATGGCGTCGCGGATAGCGGGTGCGACTGGGTTCGTCACTATGCGTTGCGGCGTGGATCCCACGCTCCGCCGTCATCCTGACGAAAGTCAGGATCCAAGATACCACCCGTAGCGCTTCTGGCTCTGGATCCTGACTTTCGTCAGGATGACGGATGTTTCGGGTGGGATCGCGGGCGCGGTTTGCGTAGGTGCAGGCCATGCCCTCGGACCGCATCCTTCCCGCCATCGGCATGCGGTTGCTGTCGGTCGTGATCTTCGCGCTGATGAACACCGCGATCAAGCTGGCCGAACGCCACGGCGCGAGCGTGTCGGAGATCCTGTTCTTCCGCCAGTTCGGCGCGTGCCTGCTGGTGTCCGGGGTGATCCTCGCCGGGCCTGGCCTGCCCTCGATCGCGACCAAGCGCCTGCCCGCGCACGTCATCCGCGCGGTAGTCGGGCTGTCGGCGATGGCGTTCACCTTCAACGGGATCGTCGCGCTGCCGCTGGCGGAAGCGACGACGATCGGCTTCACCGTGCCGATCTTCGCCACGATCCTTGGCGCGCTGGTGCTGCGCGAGCCGACCGGCTGGCATCGCTGGGCGGCGGTGGCGGCGGGGTTTGCGGGCGTGCTGATCGTCGCGCAGCCCGGTAGCGGCGATCATTTTCCGTTATGGGGTGCGGGCTGTGCGCTGGCGGGCGCGTTCGGGACGGCAAGCGTGTCGATCCTGCTCCGGCAGATCGGCAAGACCGAGAGCGCGCTGACGACGGTGTTCTGGTTCTCCGCGCTGTCGCTGGTGCCGCTGTCGGTGATCTA
This sequence comes from Sphingomonas sp. Ant20, assembly GCF_000783375.1. Classification (NCBI taxonomy): domain Bacteria; kingdom Pseudomonadati; phylum Pseudomonadota; class Alphaproteobacteria; order Sphingomonadales; family Sphingomonadaceae; genus Sphingomonas; species Sphingomonas sp. Ant20. Next base: position 3,489 of record NZ_JRVI01000103.1, on the reverse strand, counting down.
CGCGCGCGCAGCGGAGTCGCATGATCTCGTGACCTGGGCCTGCCTTGCGAGCGTCGGGGTCTTCGGCGGCCTCGCGCAGATCGCGATGACGACCTCGTTGCGGCTCGGGCCGGTGTCGGTGGTGGTGCCGATGGATTATTCGAGCCTGTTATGGGCGACATTGCTCGGCTGGCTGGTGTTCGACACGCTGCCCGCCGAGGCGACCTGGTTCGGCGCCCCCGTCATCGTCGCGAGCGGCCTCTACATCGTCTGGCGCGAACATGTCCGCCGGCAGGACGAAACCGATCGCGCGATCGCCTGAACTGACGTGATCTCCGTCATCCTGACGAAAGTCAGGACCCAGAGTCACAAACGGTAGCGCTCGGTTACCCTGGGTCCTGACTTTCGTCAGGATGACGGGAGCGGATGGGATGACGGAGCGCGTAGGGCGCGCTCCGTCTCCGCCATGTTTCGGAAAGCCGGGGTGTCGCTGGCTCGGGGCCTACTCCGCCGCCTGCGCAAGCGGCACGGGATCCTTCCAGACCAGCACGGGCTTGCGCGCCGCGAGCGTCTCGTCGAGGCGCGCGCGGGGGGGGGAAGTGCGGCGCGGTCTTGAGGCTGGGGTCGCCCGCCTTGGCGCGTTCGGCGACCGAGCGCAGCGCGGCGATGAACTGGTCGAGCGCCGCCTTCGACTCGGTCTCGGTCGGCTCGACCAGCATCGCGCCGTGGACGACGAGCGGGAAGTACATCGTCATCGGGTGGAAGCCCTCGTCGATCAGCCCCTTGGCGACGTCGATCGTCGAGAAGCCCTCGGCGAGCCCCGAGTCTGAGAACAGCGCCTCGTGCATGCACGGACCCGATGGGCCGAACGGCGCGTCGAGCGTGTCGTCGAGGCTGCGCAGGATGTAGTTCGCGTTGAGCACCGCATCCTCCGACACCTGGCGCAGACCGTCGGCGCCGTGGCTGAGGATGTAGGTCAGCGCGCGCGTGAACATGCCCATCTGGCCGTGGAACGCGACCATGCGGCCGAAGCTGCCGGCATGGTGTTCGCCTGCGGTTTCCTCCTCGACGAGGACGAAGGTCTCGCCCTGCTTTTCGACGAAGGGCAGCGGGGCATAGGGCGTGAGCGCCGCCGAGAACACCACCGGACCCGAGCCCGGACCGCCGCCGCCATGCGGGGTCGAGAAGGTCTTGTGAAGGTTGATGTGCATCGCATCGATGCCGAGATCGCCCGGGCGAACGCGACCGACGATCGCGTTGAAGTTCGCACCGTCGCAATAGACGAAGCCGCCCGCCGCATGCACCGCGTCTGAAATCTCGCGCATGTCACGCTCGAACAGCCCGCAGGTGTTGGGGTTGGTGATCATCACGCCCGCGACGTCGGGGCCGAGCCGGGCCTTCAGCGCTTCGGTGTCGACGCGACCCTCGGCGGTGGCGGGGATATCCTCGACGCCATAGCCGGCGAATGCCGCGGTGGCGGGATTGGTACCGTGCGCGCTCTCGGGGACGAGGATGACCTTGCGGTGCCCCTCACCCTTGGCTTCGAGCGCGGCACGGATCGCGAGGATCCCGCAGAGTTCGCCGTGCGCGCCGGCCTTCGGACTCATCGCGACGCTGGTCATGCCGGTGAGCGTAACGAGCCAGTGCGCGAGCTGGTGGATGACCTCGAGCGCGCCCTGCACGGTGTCGACCGGCTGGAGCGGGTGGACGTCGGAGAATCCGGGCAACCGCGCCATCTTCTCGTTGAGGCGCGGGTTGTGCTTCATCGTGCAACTGCCGAGCGGGAAGAAGCCGAGATCAATGCCGTAATTCTGGCGCGACAGGCGCGTGTAATGGCGGACGGTCTCGGGTTCCGAAAGACCGGGGAGGCCGATCGGGGCCTTGCGTGCCAGCGGGCCGAGCTTGCTGGTCGTCGCACGTGCGGGCGCGGTCGCGAAGTCGACGCCGGTAGTGTGGCTGTCGCCGATCTCGAAGATCAGCGCTTCCTCGAGCATCAGCGCCTTGTTGCCGGTGACGCTGGCGGGGACGTTGCCCTTGCCCTGCTCGGGCGCGGTCGGGCGCCAGCCGCTCGGGTTGATGCTCATGCCAGTATCTCCCCAAGTACGGTGGATAGTGCGGACGCAAGCGTTTCGACGTCTTCCGCGGTGGTCGTTTCGGTCACGGCGACGACGAGGCCGTTCGCGAGCTCGTCCTTGCCGGGATAGAGACGCCCGAGCGAGACACCCGCGAGGATGCCGCGATCGGCGAGCGTGCGGACGACTGGACGCGCCTCAACCGGCAACTTCAGCGTGAATTCGTTGAAGAAGCTGTCGTTGATCAGTTCGACGCCGGGGATCTGCGACAGGCGCTCGGCGGCGGCCACGGCACCCGCATGGTTGATCTCGGCCAGCTCTCGCAGTCCCGCTTCACCCAGCAACGTCATGTGGATCGAGAAGGCCAGCGCGCAGAGCCCCGAGTTGGTGCAGATGTTCGACGTCGCTTTTTCGCGGCGGATATGCTGTTCGCGCGTCGACAGAGTCAGCACGAACCCGCGACGGCCATCGGCGTCGACGGTTTCGCCGCAAAGCCGGCCGGGCATCTGGCGGACATATTTGTCCTTGCAGCCGAACAGGCCGACATAGGGCCCGCCGAACTGGAGGCCGACGCCGAGCGACTGCCCCTCGCCGACGACGATGTCCGCGTCCATCTCGCCGGGCGAGGTGATCGCGCCGAGCGCGACGGGCTCGGTGACGACCGCGATCAGCAGCGCCTTCTTGGCATGGCACGCATCCGCGAGCGGACGCAGATCGGCGATGCGGCCGAGAATGTCGGGATACTGGACGACCACGCACGACGTGTCGTCGTCGATCTTCGCGATCAGCCGGTCGATGTCCATCTCGGGCACCAGCCGCGGGTCGGTCGTATCAAGCACGTCGCCGGTGAACCTGGCCATCGTGTTCGACACCGACACGTAATGCGGGTGCAGCCCCGCCGACAGGATCGCCTTGCCGCGCTTGGTGATACGCCGCGCCATCACGATCGCTTCCCAGCACGCGGTCGAGCCGTCGTACATCGACGCATTGGCGACGTCGGTGCCGAGCAGCCGCGCGACCTGAGTCTGGAACTCGAACAGCATCTGCAGCGTGCCCTGCGCGATCTCGGGCTGGTAGGGCGTGTAGGCGGTCAGGAACTCGCCGCGCTGGATCAGGTGATCGACGCTGGCGGGCACGTGATGCTTGTACGCGCCGCAGCCGAGGAAGAACGGCGCTTCCCCTGCGGTCAGGTTCTTCTTGGCGAGCGCCGACATGTGACGTTCGACCGCCATTTCGGAAGCATGCATCGGCAGGTCGCGGACGGGGCCGTCGAGGCGTGCGGCCTCGGGAACGTCGACGAAGAGGTCATCGATCGTCGCGGCACCGATGACGGCAAGCATCGCCTCGCGGTCGGGCTGGGTCAGGGGAAGGTAGCGCATTTTGGTCTCCTTGCCCCTCCCCTTCAGGGGAGGGGTCGGGGGTGGGGCGTTTCCACAGG
>NZ_JRVI01000102.1:0-8858 GCF_000783375.1 Sphingomonas sp. Ant20 | reverse complement strand
GACGAAGCGAGGATCGCCGCGCTGCGCGTGACAGGGTCGACATCGCCGCGCGAGCCGTCGACCGATCCGGTGACGGTGATCTGGACGCGCGGGTCCTGCACCGCGTCACGCGCCCAGGCCGCCAGCGTATCGGGTGACGTAGCAGCACAGCCGAACCGACCGCGAAGTCGAGCATCCCGGCAGCGGCAACGGGCAAGGCCGTGGGCTTGGCCACTGCACGTGGCGCGGAAGCGGCGAGCGATCTCGACCGTGCGGTGTCGGCCGGTGCCGTCGCGGGTGAACCGAAGCCCTCGCGCAATCCGGCTGCCAGCGCCCGGGGCGCGAGGGGACGGTCGCTGGCGGTCTGCGTAGCCTGCAGGAGTACGAAGAAGCCGACGAGCAGCAAGGCGAGATCGGCGAGCGTAATCAGCCAGAGCGGACGCCCGGGCTGCGGCTCGGGATAATCACCGACCGTCATGCGACGCTCATCAACGGTGCGCGCGGGGCCTCGCGCGCGGCGAGCGCGACGAGTGGCGCCTCGATCCGGGCACGTTCGAACGCCTCGTTGCGGCCCTGTGCGCGCAGGCGGTTGGCGACCGGCATGAAGACGAGGTTGGCGAGCAGCGCGCCATAGAGCGTCGCGAGCAGCGCGATAGCCATCGCGCCGCCGATCGCGGTCGGATCGCTCATCGTCGCGAACATTTGGGCGAGCCCGATCAGCGTGCCGACCATGCCCATCGCGGGCGCGAGTTCGGCGGCGCCTGCCCAGACCTCGGCGGCGGCGACGTGGCGTTCGATCCGCGCATGGCGGCGATGCCGGATCAGCAGTGCCACGTCGCTGGCGGTCGCGCCGTCGACGATCGCCGCGATACCGGCGGCGATGTCGGGATCGGCGATGACCGTACGGTCGAGCGCCATCGCACCGTGGCGCTGGGCGATACGGCCGAGCGCGACGATCTGCTGGAGCAGTGCATCGCCGTCGAGCCGGGCGCGGCCGAGCGTCTTCAGCGCCGCGATCGCGCGGACCAGATCGCGCAGCGGTGTCCGCAAGGCGACGCCGAGGACCGTGCCGCCGCCGACGATGGCGAGCGCGGCGGGGTCGAGCAGATGGGCGAGCGTAATCATGTCCCGTAAGTCTTTGCAAGGGCCGGGCCAGTTCGCGATCCCCCGGTGAGCGGGACTCGCGCGGGCCGGCGGTTTGCACGCTGCGCGACGGGTCGGCACCACGCCTGCCGGTGCGATTGCCGCCACGTCTGCCGGGGCGGCAAGGCGTTGCGGCCGGGTTGCCGCGCGCTTGCCGACGGGCGGCAAAGCGGCGTCATCCGGTCAGTGCGCGTCAACTGGCACGGGCATTGCTTTGGAAGGCTTGCGCAATCCAGCGCGGGAGTTCGGTCCAGTGTCAGGTGACTCGCTGTTTGGCGTTCATGGTGCGGCCCTCGAGGTGCGATCGCAGCGCATGGGGGTGCTCGCGTCGAACATCGCCAATGCCTCGACCCCCGGCTTCAAGGCGCGCGACATCGACTTCAAGTCGGCGCTCGCGTCGCTCGAGACGGATGGCGCGGGCGGGATCGACGCGGCGACCAAGTATCGCGTGCCGACGCAGACCTCGATGGACGGCAACACCGTCGAGCTGAACCAGGAGCAGACCGCGTTCGCCGAGAATGCGGTGCAGTACCAGACCACGCTGTCCTTCCTGAACGGGCGGATCAGCCAGGTCACCCGCGCGCTGAAGGGGGACTAAGCGATGGCCAATGCGCCGATGACGATTTTCCAGGTCGCTGGCCGCGCGATGTCCGCGCAGCTGTTGCGGATGAACACCACCGCGTCGAACCTCGCCAATGCGGGCGGCGTCGCCGGCTCCGCGGAGGCTGCGTACAAGACGATGAAGCCGGTGTTCCGCACCAGCTTCGACGCCGCCAGCGGGATGTCGACGGTCGATGTCGAGAAGGTCGTCACCGCCGGCGAGGCACCCGCCAAGCGCTACGATCCGAACAATCCGATGGCCGACAAGGATGGCAACATCTTCGAGGCGGCGGTCGATGAAACCCGCGAGCTGGTCGACATGATGGAGACCGCGCGCAGCTACCAGAACAATGTCGAGGTGATGCAGACTGCGAAGTCGCTGATCATCGATACCCTCAAGCTAGGCCGCTGATCATGGCAAGTTCCTTCGACTCGACGCTTTCGAACCTCGGCATCACGCGCGCGACGACCGCCGCGACGACGACCACGGCATCCAATTCGACGACGCTCAACCAGTCGGATTTCCTGAAGCTGATGACCGCGCAGATGCAGAACCAGGACCCGTTCAACCCGGTCGACAACACCCAGATGGTCGCACAGATGGCGCAGTTCTCGAGCCTCGCCGGTATTTCCGAGATGAGCACGACGATGAAGTCGATCGCCGACAAGCTGAACGTGACCAGCGCCAGCGATGCGATGGCCTATGTCGGCAAGACCGTGCTGACCGCGGGTGACACGGCCTATGGGCGGACCAGCGGCGGGCTGGCCGGCGGGATCGAGCTTGGCGCCGCGGCGAGCAACGTCAACGTCACGATCACCGATGCCAATGGCGGCGTGCTGAAGACCATGTCGCTCGGCAGCGCCGACAAGGGCACCGTGAACTACGACTGGGACGGCAAGACCGCGACCGGCGAGGATGCCGGGACGGGACCGTTCAAGGTCATCGTCAACGCCCAGAATAATGGCACGACCGTTGCATCACAGAACCTTGTCTGGGCGCCGGTCCAGTCGGTTTCGACGACGACCGGTGCCGCCATCCTCACGCTACCGGGCCTTGGTGAGGTCCCCGTCACCGCGGTTCGCCAGATCGGCTGATCGCCCGCTGATTGCCAGAATTCCAGGAGTAACCCGATGTCCTTCTATACCTCGCTTTCCGGCCTCCAGGCCTCGCAGACCGAAATGTCGACGATCTCGCACAACCTCGCGAACGTCTCGACCAACGGGTTCAAGAAGAGCCGCACCGAATTCGCCGACGTGATCGCGTCTAGCGTGTCGCTGAACCCCGCGCAGCAGATCGGCTCGGGCACCGTGGTGCAGGGCAATCGGCAGCAGTTCAGCCAGGGCAACCTCATCCAGTCGGCCAACGCGCTCGATCTCGCCGTGTCGGGCGACGGCTTCTTCGTGGTGAAGCCGAGCACGACGTCGCTCAACGTCAACTATACGCGCAATGGCGGCTTTCTGGTCGATGCCGATCGCTATGTGGTCGATTCGAACGGCAGCCATTTGCAGGTCTATCCGGTCGACGGCTCGGGCAAGGTCGTCGCATCGGGGCTCGATTCCGCGGTCAGTCTTCAGCTTCCCGCGACCAGCGGCAAGGCCGTCCCGACCGCGAACGTGTCGATGTCGCTGAACCTCAGCGCCAATGCCGCGATCCCATCGACGACGACGTTCGACCGGTTCGACCCGACCAGCTACAACCAGTCGGCGCAGACGACGATCTATGATGCGAGCGGCAATGCGCAGACGCTGACCAATTATTTCAAGCGCACGACGACGCCCGATGCCGCCAACGGCAATACGAGCAGCTGGGAAGTGTTCAGCTATGTCGGTGACAAGCCGATGACCACCAACGGTGCGGCAAGCGTCGAGCTGGACTTCGACACCACCGGCAAGCTGACCGCGCCGACGACTGCGGTCGCGTTCGACCCGTTCACCACTGCAGGCAGCAGCACGACGCAGCAGTTCGGCTTCACCTTCGGGCTCGACACCACGCAATTGGCATCGGCGTTCAACGTCGCCGCGCGCGCGCAGGACGGCAAGGCGGTCGGCCAGATCCAGGGCGTGACGATCGACGAGTCCGGCATCGTCAAGGCGAGCTTCTCGAACGGCGACACCCAGGCGCTCGGTCAGGTGATGCTCGCCAACTTCTCGAACCCCGAGGGTCTGCGCCAGCTCGGCAGCAGCTACTGGTCGGCGACCGGCATTTCGGGCGAGGCCAAGCTCGGCATCGCCGACGCAACGGCTTCGGCAAGCTGATGTCGGGAACGATCGAGCGCTCGAACGTCGACATCACCGAAGAGCTCGTCTCGCTGATCGCGGCACAGCGCAACTTCCAGGCGAACTCGAAGGCCTTGGATACCGCGAGCCAGATCTCGCAGACCATCTTCAACATCCGCAGCTGATCCAGGGCGTGGACGGAGAACCCTGAATGGACAAGCTGGTCTACACCGCGGCGACGGGACTGCGCGCGCACATGGCGGCGCAGTCGGCGATCGCCAACAACATGGCGAACGCGTCGACCACCGGATTCCGTGCCGACCGCGTGGTGTTCGACCGGATCGACCTGAAGGGTGGCGGCCAGCAGTTCGAGGCGCGCGCGCCGACGTCGGAGGAAGTGACCGACGCCGACCGCGCGCCGGGGGCGATCCAGACCACGGGGCGGCCGCTCGACGTCGCGGTCACCGGCGCGACCGCATGGCTCGCGGTGCAGGCGTCGGACGGCTCCGAAGCCTATACGCGGCGCGGCGACCTGGAGATCGCTCCGTCGGGCGTGCTCCAGACCGGCGACGGTTTTCCGGTGATGGGATCGGGCGGTCCGATCACGATCCCGCCCTATGACACGCTCTCGATCGCGGGCGACGGGACGATTTCGATCGTGCCGCAGGGTGGCGATGCGAATGCGCCGCAGGTGATCGACAAGCTGAAGCTGGCCGACACCAAGGGGTCGGACACGGTCAAGGGGCTCGACAATCTGCTGCGCGTGCGCGGTGGCGGCGTGCTGCCCGAGGATCTCGATGCGAAGGTGCAGGGCGGGGCGATCGAGGGATCGAACGTCAACATGACGCAGGCGCTGGTCGACATGATCGAGAATCAGCGCAGCTACGAGGTCCAGGCCAACATGCTGAAGTCCGCCAAGGACATGGATGAAAGCGGTGCATCACTGATGCGCCTGCCGAGCTAAGGAAGGATTAGGCCATGAGCAGTTCCGCCATGCATATCGCGCGTACCGGGCTCGACGCCCAGGATACGCGCATGCGGGTCATTTCGAACAACCTCGCCAACGTCAACACGACGGGGTTCAAGAAGGATCGCGCCGCGTTCGAGACGCTGGCGTACCAGGTCGTGACCGCGCCGGGCGCGCAGTCGACGGCGGAGACCAAATACGCGACCGGGCTCAACCTCGGCACCGGCGTCCGGATCCAGGGCACCGCGCGGATCGATACGCAGGGGTCGATGCAGACGACGGGCAACAGCCTCGACCTCGCGCTCGACGGCGACGGCTATTTCCAGGTGCAGATGCCCGGCGGCACGCTCGGCTATACGCGCGCGGGCAATTTCTCGCGCAGCCCCGAGGGGCTGATGGTGACCAGCGAGGGTTATCAGGTGATGCCCGGCATCACCGTGCCCGAGGGGACGACCAACATCACGATCGGCCAGGACGGTACCGTCTCGGCGACGATCCCCGGCCAGTCGGAAGCGCAGCAGATCGGCCAGATCCAGGTCGCGAGCTTCGCCAATGGTGCCGGGCTCCAGGCGACGGGCGACAATTACCTGGTCGAGACCGCCGCGTCGGGCGCCGCCAATCTGGGCGTTGCCGGGCAGGATGGCCGCGGTCGCGTGCGGCAGGGGATGCTCGAAGCGTCGAACGTCAACGTCGTCGAGGAGCTGGTCGACATGATCGAGACGCAGCGTGCGTATGAGGTCAATTCAAAGATGATCTCGGCGACCGACGACATGCTGAAATACGTCAACCAGAACATCTGATCGCAGGGCGCATCATGGCATTTCCGATCCCCACGCGCGCGCCGATCGCGCTCCTCGCGATTGCCGCCGGCACGCTCGCGCCGCTGTCGGCGCAGGCCAGGCTGTTCGGCAAGAAGGCGCCGCCCGAGGACTTCACCGTCGCACGGCCGCTGCCCGTGCCGTTGGCGTCGCCCGCGACCGGATCGATCTTCCAGGCGCAGGACGGCTATGCCGCGCTGTACGAGGGCTGGCGTGCGCGGAAAGTCGGCGATCCGCTGACGATCGTGCTGGTCGAGCGCACCGCCGCGTCGAAATCCTCGGGCTCGAAGCTCGACAGCAGCGGCTCGGCCAGCATCACCCCGCCGACGACGGGCGCGCTCAACCTGTTCAACCGCGCCGATGCGACGATCAGCGGCGGGCGCAACTTCAACGGCGCGGGCGCCGCCGACCAGGCGAACTCGCTGTCGGGCGAGGTCAGCGTGACGGTCGCCGAAGTCTATCCCAACGGCACGATGCTCGTGCAGGGGCAGAAGCGCGTGACGCTCAACCGCGGCGACGAGTTCCTCAAGATCAAGGGGCTGGTGCGCACCGCCGATGTCGACCGCGACAACCGCGTGCTGTCGACGCGGGTCGCCGATGCGCAGATCTCTTACACCGGCAAGGGCGACGCGCCCGCGCGGCCGCCAGGGGTGGCTCAGCCGCTTCTTCTCCGTCGTCAGCCCTTTCTGAGGCCGTGACCATGCGCTTCCTGCTCACCCTCCTCGCCTCGCTCCTGATCGCAGCACCGGCGTCTGCAGACCGGATCAAGGACCTGGGCGGGTTCCAGGGGATTCGGTCGAACCAGCTGACCGGCTACGGCATCGTCGTCGGGCTGCCCGGCACGGGCGACGACAATCTGGAATATACCGTCCAGTCGCTGAAAGCCGTCGCGTCGCGCTTCGGGCTGCAGCTGCCGCCCAACGCCAATCCGGGGATGAAGAACGCCGCGGTGGTGATGATCACCGCCGAACTGCCGCCCTTCGCCAAGCCCGGCCAGCGGCTCGACATCACCGTCGCGTCGATGGGCAAGGCCAAGAGCTTGCGCGGCGGCAGCCTGATCATGACGCCGCTGCTCGGCGCGGATAACCAGATCTATGCGATGGCGCAGGGCAATCTCGCGGTCGGCGGGCTCGGCGCGGAAGGTGCGGATGGGTCGAAGATCGTCGTCAACATCCCCTCGACCGGGCGCATCCCCGAGGGCGCAACGGTCGAACGGGCGGTTGCGACCGGGTTCGACAGCGCGCCGATGCTGACCTTCAACCTTGCGCGTGCCGATTTCACGACCGCGCAGAACGTCGCGGGCGCGATCAATTCGAAGCTCGGCTTCGGCAGCGCGCAGGCGATCGACGCGGTTTCGGTCGCGGTCCGCGCGCCGGTCGGTGCGGACGTTCGTGCGACCCTGATGTCGACGATCGAGAATCTCGACGTGGTCTCCGCCGAGCCCTCGGCAAAAGTAATCGTAAATGCGCGCACCGGTACGGTCGTTATAAACTCCGCGGTGCGCGTGGGGCCTGCCGCAGTGACGCATGGGAAGCTGACGGTGCGGATCGACGAGAAGCCACAGGTGAGCCAGCCCGCGCCGTTCAGCCAGGGCCAGACCGTCGTCACGCCGAACAGCGCGGTCGCGGTCGAGGAGGAACGTCGCCCGATGTTCCTGCTGAACCCCGGCCCCAGGCTCGCCGACATCGTCAAGGCGGTGAACGCGATCGGCGCGTCGCCCGCCGATCTGGTCGCAATCCTCGAGGCGCTGAAGGAAGCCGGCGCGCTCAAGGCCGAGTTGATCGTCCTGTGAGCCCGATCGCAGCCCCCGGCCCGATCGATGCGGGCGGCATCTCGACCGATACGAGCCGGCTGAAGTCGAACGACAATCTCGACAAGGCGGGCAAGAAGTTCGAGGCGGTCTTCACCGGCATGATGCTGAAGAGCATGCGCCAGGCGAAATTGAGTGATTCGCTGTTCGAATCCAAGGCGCTCGACACCTTTACCGAGATGCAGGACGCCCGCGTCGCGCAGACCATGGCCGAGCACACGCCGCTCGGCATCGGCAAGGCGATGACCGATTTCCTCGCCAAATCGCAATCCGATCTTAACCCGGACGCGGCAGAGCCGTCGCCATGAGCGACCTCCTGTCGATCGGCGCGTCGGGCGTGCGGGCGTACCAGACCGCGCTGAACACCGTGTCCGAGAACATCGCGAACACCGGCACCGCGGGTTATACCCGGTGGACGACGAATCTCGGCCAGGTGACCTCGATCGGCAGTGGCATCAATGCGAGCGTCGCGACCGGCAGCAACGGCGTCACCGTCACCGGCATCTCGCGCTCGGCCGACACGTTCCGTTCGCTCGCGGTCCGCAACGCCGGGTCGGATCTTGCCAGGACGGAGACCGCGGCGGCCTGGCTCGGGCGGATCGAGACGTCGCTGACCGACAACAAGCTCGGCGATCGTCTCACCAGCTTCTTTTCCGCCGCGCAGACCCTGTCGGCGGACCCGACCTCGGTCCCGGCGCGGTCGGTGATGCTCGAATCCGCGACCAGCGCGGCCGCGGCATTCACCGCGACGGGCAAGGCGCTCGACACCGCAGCGGCCGATCTCGACACCGCGACGCGCCAGGCGACGCAGACGCTCAATTCGTTCGGCACCGCGCTGGCCAAGGTCAATGACGGCATCGCGCGTAGCCAGAAGGGGTCGACCAACGCCGCGCAGCTCGGCGACCAGCGCGACCAGTTGCTCGAGCAGATGAGCACGATCACCGATATCAGTACGGAGTTCGACGATCTCGGCCGTGCGACGGTGCGGCTGGGCGGCGCGAGCGGCCCGGTATTCGTGGCGGGCCCCGATGCGGGCAATGTCAGCTATCTGAAGAATGACGAGGGCGCGGTCGGGTTCGTCGTGCAGCGGACGGGCACGACATCGGCGGTGACGCCGTCGGGCGGCGCGCTGGCCGGCTATGCCGAGGGCGCGCAGAAGATCGTCGCGGCGCGCGACACGCTGAACGGCATCGCGACCGACTTCACCACGCAGGTCAACGCCATCCAGGCGCAGGGGCGCGATCTCGACGGCAATCCGGGTGTGCCGCTGTTCAAGACCGGCGACACGCCGACAAGCATCGCCGTTGCACTGACCGACCCGCCG
>NZ_JRVI01000101.1:0-6700 GCF_000783375.1 Sphingomonas sp. Ant20 | reverse complement strand
CCGGGGCCCGGGTGGGGGACGTTGCCAACTGAGGTCTGCGCTGCGTTACTGTGGCCTTTCCAACTGGGCCCCGGCCTTCGCCGGGGTGGTAGGAAAGGAGGTGGGAGTCCGGGCTGGGTCCCTGCCTTCGCGGGGGAACAGTCTTGTGGTGCGGGTGCTGCCCAAAACTACCACCCGCGGAGGCCGGGGCCAGTTGGGGAGGTTGGAGTAACGGAGCGCCGTCCTGCATCATTGGCGTCCCCCAATTGGGCCCCGGCCTTCGCCGGGGTGGTGGGGGGTGTGGGGGCTGGCGGCTCTCTCCTCCATGTTCACCTGCGAAGGCGGGTGCCCAGACTGGGTCCCCGCCTTTGCGGGGACACAAGGGGAGCGGGGTGGTGGAGGGGGTGGGGTGCTGTGGTATAGGGCGGTATCGGCACGGGCCGGGCGTTGGCCGGGCCGGTGCACCACGTCTTGCAAAGGTACCCGATCATGTCGCTCGATTTCGAATCCACCACCGACTGGGCCGCGATCGGTGAGGAGAGTCTCGATGCGGCGATCGAGTTGCGGCGCGCGATCCATGCGGATCCCGAGGTCGGGCTGCACTGTCCGCGCACCTCGGACAAGGTGAAGGCGGCGCTGGCCGGGCTGCCGCTGGAGATCCGCGAGGGGACGTCGACCACCGGCTTCGTCGCGATCCTGCGCGGCGGGCGGGGCGGTGGTACCGCGGGGGGCAATGGGCGGACCGTGCTGTTGCGCGGCGACATGGACGCGCTGCCGATGCAGGAGGAGACGGGGCTGCCGTTCGCGTCGAAGATCGATGGCGCGATGCATGCGTGCGGGCATGATTCGCATACCGCGATGCTGGTCGGCGCGGCCAAGGCGCTGTGCGCGCGGCGGGACGCGTTGCCGGGGACGGTCGTGTTCATGTTCCAGCCGGGCGAGGAGGGGCATCACGGTGCGCGGCACATGATCGCCGACGGGCTGCTCGATGCGCCTTTGCCCGAGGCGGGGTTCGCGCTGCACATCTCGCCCAACATGCCGATGGGGCATGTCGTCAGCCGGTCGGGCACGCTGATGGCGTCGACCGACACGCTGCGCGCGACGATCACCGGGCGCGGCGGGCATGCGGCGATGCCGCACGATTGCCTCGATCCGCTGCCGATCGCATGCGAGATCGTCACCGCGCTGCAGACCTATGTCGCGCGGCAGGTGGCGGTGACCGATCCGGCGGTGCTGTCGATCACCAAGCTGAATGCGGGGAGCGCGCACAACGTCATTCCGTCGAGCGTCGAGATGCTCGGCACGATGCGGACCTTGTCCGAGCGGACGCGCGAACAGCTGCGCGCGGCGTTCGTGCGGATGGTCGAGGGGATCGCCGCAGCGCACGGCGCGGTGGGGACGCCGACGATCGAGCAGGGCTATCCCGTCACCGTGAACGATCCGCGCGCCACCGATCTGATCAAGGCGGTGGCGACGACGATCGGCGGCGAGGGCGCGTATCAGGTGATGCCGCCGATGATGGGGGCGGAGGATTTCTCGTACGTGCTGCAGAAGCTGCCGGGGGCGATGGCGTTCATCGGCGCGGCGCCCGAGGGGAGCGACCCGCGGACCAATCCGCCGCTGCACAATACGAAGATGACGATCGACGAGCGGGTGATGGCGCACGGCATCGCGGTGCACTGCGCGGTGGCGGAGCGGTTTCTGGCGAACGGGTTCGATTGAGGTTCACGCACCACCCCGGCGCAGGCCGGGGCCCAATTGGGAAGGTCGGCGTAATGGAGCGGTGTCCGCGGTTACTGCCGTCCCCCAATTGGGCCCCGGCCTTCGCCGGGGTGGTAGAAGAGCGGTTACTTCTTGATCAGGCCGATCTCTACCAGGCGTTCGTAGAGATAGTCGTGCGCGGTGATCGGGGTGGGGTAGCGGTTGGGGTTTTCCGCGGTGATCGTCGCGGGCAGCGTCTGAATCAGGAAATCCGGCGCGGGATGCAGGAAGAACGGCATCGAGTAGCGCGAATGCCGCGGCGTCGGGGGGGCGGGGTTGACGACGCGGTGCGTGGTCGAGGGCAGGACGTGGTTGGTCAGCCGCTGGAGCATGTCGCCGACATTGACGACCATCGCGCCCTCGGGCGGCTTGATCGACAGCCAGCGGCCGTTGGCGCGGTCGAGCAGTTCGAGGCCGGCCTCTTCCGCACCGAGCAGCAGGGTGATGAGGTTGATGTCCTCATGCGCGCCGGCGCGGACGCCCTCGGCATCGGCGGGGATCGGCGGGTAGTGGAGCAGGCGCAGGACGCTGTTGCCGTCCTTAACCGCGGGGTCGAACCAGTCGGGCGCGAGCTTCAGGTGGCGTGCGATCGCCGAGAGCAATTTGTCGCCCGCGGTGTCGAACGCCTTGAACAGGTCGAGAAAGACCGGCTTGAAGCCCTCGGGCCGGGTCGGCCAGACGTTCGGCGACATCTGTGCCGCGTAGCGGTGGCCGGCGGGGAGCTCGCGGCCGACATGCCAGAATTCCTTGAGGTCGACGACCTTGGCGTCCTTGGCGATCTCGGTCTTGAACGGGGTGTAGCCGCGCGCGCCGCCGCCGCCGGGGGCGAAATAGCCGCGCTTCTCGTCCTCGGGGAGCTCGAACAGCGCCTTGGTCTCGGCCCAGGCCTGGTCGATCAGGTCGGTCGGGATTCCGTGATCGGCGACGATCGCAAAACCGAAGCGTTCGAACGAGTTGCCGAGCGCGGCGGCAAAGCCATCGGGGTCGTGCGCCTGATCGGCGAGGCTGAGCGTGGGAACCTGGGCGGCGGGGCTGTCGAGCATGGAAGGATGTCCGGATAGGGGAGCGTCGATATAGCGACGCGGGGGGGCGGTGCCAATTGCCTGGCGGGATTTCGCGTGGCGGCTGTGGCGGGGTGGATAGCGGGTTTCGTAGGTAGCGATAACGCGGTAGGGCGCCGCATCATGACCGCAGAAACCCCAGTATCCGACGCGCCCGCGATGCGCGGCGCGCCGATCGGCTTTGTCGAGTTCGTGGCGCTGGTCGCAGCCTCATGTCGCTGACCGCGCTGGGGATCGATTCGATGCTGCCCGCGCTGCCCGCGATCGGCGAGTCGCTGGGGATCGCGAGCGAGAACAGCCGGCAATATATCGTGACCGCGTTCGTCATCGGCTTTGGCGTCGCGCAGCTCGTCCACGGGCCGCTCGCCGACCGGTTCGGGCGCCGCACGGTGCTGCTCTGGTCGCTGGGGCTGTACGCGCTCGCCAATGTCGCCTGCGCGCTGGCGGGAAGCTTCACATTGCTGCTGATCGCGCGGGTCGCGGGCGGGGCGGTGATCGCCGCGGCGCGGGTCGCGACGATCGCGCTGGTGCGCGACTGTTATCACGGGCGGGCGATGGCACGGGTGATGTCGATCGCGTTCATGGTGTTCATGATCGTGCCGATCCTGGCGCCGACCTTCGGCTGGAGCGTGCTGCAGTTCGGCGACTGGCGCGCGATCTTCTGGGTGATCGCAGGCCTGACGCTGGTCGTGCTCGCCTGGTTCTGGGTCCGGATGCCCGAGACGCTCGCGCCCGAGAACGTCCTGCCGATCACGCCGGCGCGGATCCTGTCGGACTGGCGGCAGACGCTTAGCGACCGGCTGTCGCTCGGCTATACGCTGGCGGCGACCGCGCTGATGGGGTCGCTCTATGGCTATCTCAACTCGATCCAGCAGATCATGGCGGACGTGTTCGCAAAGCCTGACCTGCTCGCGCTGATCTTCGCGGTCACCTCGGTGACGATGGCGGCGGCCAATCTGATGAATTCGCGGATCGTGATGAAGCTCGGCACGCGGCTGATCAGCCACTGCGCGCTGTCGGGGCTGATCCTGGTGTCGCTGGTGCATCTGGGCGCGATGGAGGCGGACTGGGAATCGCTCACCAGCTTTGCGGTGTTCCAGGCGCTGACGCTCGGCTGTTTCGGGCTGGCGACGTCGAATTTCTCGGCGATGGCGATGGAGAATATGGGGCGGATCGCCGGCACCGCGTCGAGCGTGCAGGGGTTCGTCAGCGTCACCGCGGGCGCGGTGATCGGCGCGATGATCGGCCAGGCGTTCGACGGGACGACGGTGCCGCTGGTGCTCGGCTTCCTGCTCGCGGGGCTCGCGGCGCTGGCAGTCGTCGCGCTGACGGAACGGGGCCGCCTCTTCCGGCCTGCGATCGTCGTCAAACCGGCGGAGTGACGGAACCGGGCACGCGTGCCCGCCGTTCCTTGACGCGAGACCGCACGACGCGGCCTGAGCAGGAGCGATAGCATGGGCGGACATCAGGTTCCCGGCATGGGCACGGGCGACGACGGGTATGACGAGGACGGCTATGACGAGAGCCAGCGCGCCGAGATCCTCGAGGCGACGCGCAGCGGCCCGGTCGACGGCGCGATCGTCACCGATCTGAGCCCCGATCTGGGCACGGACGACGACGAGGACGAGCCGATCGACGACATCGACATGGATTCGGAAGCGGTAGGCCAGACCGATTCGACCGTGACGATGGACGAGGACGATATCGACGAGGACGATGTCCAGGACGAGCTCGACGATGGCAGCATCGACGATGACGAGCTGGACGATGCCGACGACGTCGCGCTGAAGCCCTGACCCCTGCGATCCCCCGACGCGCGTGCGGCAGCGATCCCCGCACGCGCGTCCCGCTTCGATGTAGGAGGCGCGCGTGCGTATCGTGATCGCAACCGGCGGCGTGATGCCGATCCTCCTGGGATGCGGCCTTGGCGGCTGCTCGTACCCAAAGCAGCAGCAGCTCGACGTCACCGCGGCGGCGGCGCGCGCGCAGCAGAATATCGCGCGCTATGCGGCGGACAGCCGCCCCGGCCGGCATCCGTCGGCACCACCAAGATCGCGGCCGCAGCCCCCGAGACCTTGCCCGAGGCGGCGGCGGCGGTGGTGCGACGCTATTACCAGCGGATCGCGGCGCATGACTTTGCCGGGGCACGTGCGCTCTGGTGTCGCGACGGCGAATCCTCGACGCTCGACCGGGCGGGCTTCGCGAACCGCTTTGCGCGCTATGCCCGTTATGACGCGAGCATCGCGGCGCCGGGCAGCGTCGATGCGGGGGCGGGTCAGCTGCACATCTCGGTGCCGGTGCGCGTGTCGGGGACGCTCCGCGACGGGACGCGCTTTGCCGATGACGGGATGGTTCTGCTGCACCGCGTCAATGACGGGATCGAGACCGCGAGCGCCGAGGCGCATCTCTGGCGGATCGAATCCACCTCGGTCGACCCGGTGATCCCGCCGCCGCGCGCGCCCGTCACCAGCGCGCCCAGACGCCGCTAAGCCGCTGAAACCCGGGTATCCGTAGCGTCTTGCCGACGCCCGGGAAAAGCCACGAAGCCGCCATGATGGCCGCGGTTTCGCCCTTGTTCGTTCATCCGACCGTCAGAAACCGTTGCCATCTTGCCACAACCGGCGATTGTTCCCGAAATCGACGCACGGCGGTGCAACATTTTCGTCATCGACCTGTTTGGAGGGCCTGAGTGTCACGCGCCACGGGTTGTCCGGGGCGGCGGGACCCAGAACGAAACAAGAAGGTCATTCGAATATGCGTAAGCTTTCCATCGCAGTCGCCATCGCAGCAGCCGCCCTCGCCGCTCCGGCGTTCGCGCAGGACATGTCGGCTCCTGCCCCCACCGACAACAGCGCAGCGCCCGGCGAAGCCGCTGCACCGGACGGCTCGAAGGCCTTCGGGATTGAGCCGTATTTCGGCGTCATGGGCGGTTGGGAGCAGTTCGACAACGAAGCCGGCCACGGCATCCCGCAGGCGCTGAACGCCAACGGCACGCTGCGTCGCGGCTACAAGCCCTCGGGTTCGCTCGTTCAGGGCGTCCTGGGCGTCAACGTTCCGCTGGGCCCGGTCTTCGTCGGCGCAGAAGGTAACGTGATCAAGGGCATCGATGGCAACATCGACTGGCAGTATGGCGCAGCAGGCCGTTTCGGTTTCCGCGCTGGCGACAGCGGCCTGATCTACGGCAAGGTCGGCTACCAGTGGGTCAACTTCGACCATTTCTCGGGCCTGTCGAACACGGTTCCGAACACGAACCGCGACTATAGCGCGATCACCTACGGCATCGGCGCTGAAGTCGGTCCGCAGAGCATCGGCCTGAAGGGCATCACCGGCAACGCCGGCTTCCGCATCCGCGCCGAGGTCAACACCTTCGGCGACGCGCAGAGCTTCCGCCCGATGCTGGGTATCGTCACGCACTTCTGAGCTCTGGCTTAGACACGTGAAATCGGGCGGGGTGCGAGCGATCGCACCCCGCCCTTTTTTGTGTCCGGCGCGGATCGGCCGGGCCGCGTGGAGAGGGGTCGGGCAGTGCCATGACGTCCTCCTGATGTTCCCGATGCGTTCTGGCGCATTTCCGACTCGCTTCGCCGCATGTGAGTCGACGGGCGAGTGACATCGACTCGTGGCCGCGTAGGCGCGAAAGGCGATGGAGTATGTGTTTGATTTTATGCGGTTGCTGAGCGGCAATCGCGGGACGGGTGGCGCCCGTCGTCGGAGCGGTCCGGGTCTCGCGCTCCAGCTCCGCCTGGTGTTCTACGGCGTGCTGATCGGGCTGATGGTGCCGACCTTGCGCAAGATCGACTGGTCGCCGCTCGTCCCGCCGGGTCTGAAGGTCGAATGGCCGACCGGGTTCGGCGTGACCTGGCCCGCGGGGCAGCTCCACGTGCCGGGCGGGCTGGGGG
>NZ_JRVI01000100.1:0-11638 GCF_000783375.1 Sphingomonas sp. Ant20 | reverse complement strand
GGCGGTTCGGCATCCGCATTCGCCCAGGCGAGGAAACCGCGCACCGCGGACAGCTCGCGCGCCGCCGACGCATTCCCCAGCCCCTGCCCGCGTCGATAGGCCAGATAGGCGCGCAGATCCGCCGTGCTCGTCCGGCCCAGCGCCGCGCGGTCGACCGCCCCCGCCCAATGCCCGACGAGGAACGCCGTCAACCGCTCGGCGACCGCGCGATAGGCGCGCACCGTGTGCACCGACCGCATCCGGTCCCGCGCCAGATGCGTCGCCCAGAGCATCGACGGGGGAAGCGTGTCGGGTGAGGTCATTCCGGCATGCTAGAGCGTTTGAACGACAAAGAAAATTAACTAACGCAGGCCTATTCGAAGACATGTCGCTCCCCGAGTCCGCCCCTCGCGAAATGCCCGGATCACCATCGCGTTTTGCCTCGGCCGATGAGGAACGCCGGGTGGCGACGCTCAACGCGCTCGCGCTTCTCGATACCGAACCGGAGCGCGAATTCGACGCGCTCGTCGCGCTGGCAGCCGAAATGCTCGACTGCCCCAGCGCGATGATGACGCTGATCGATCGCGACCGGTTGTGGATCAAGGCGGCCAATGACGGCGAACGCGGCGAGATCGCGCGCGACGTGACCATGTGCAACGTCACCATTCAGGGCTCGGCGCCGCTGGTCGTGGAGGATTTGTCGGGTGATTCGCGATTCGCTGCCAACCCCCTGGTTGCCGCATCCGACGGGGTGCGATTCTATGCCGGTGCCCCGATCCATGCGATCGACGACGACGGACGACGTCATCCGATCGGCGCGCTGTGCGTGCTCGACACCCATCCGCGCAGCCTGAACGCGGCAGGGCGGAAAGCACTCGTGCATCTCGCCACGCTTGCCGAGGCGGCGATCGCCGCGCGGACCGCAGCGCTCCAGGCGCTCGCGATCGCGGTGACCGCGGATCGCCAGTCGTCCGTTCTCGCTCGCCAGGACCGCATCTTCCGCCAAGCCGAGCGGATGGCGGCGATCGGATCGTGGCGGGTGCTGTGGCCCGACGGTCCGCTCGAATGGTCCGACGGCGTCTTCCGGATCCACGAGCTGCCGCTGGGCGCGCAACCCGACCCGTCGAAGGCGATCGATCACTATCCCCCCCATGCCCGCGAACAGATCGCGCAGGCGCTCACCGACGTCATCCGCACCGGCGTCCCGATCGATCTCGAACTCGACTTCACCACTGCGCTGGGCAATTCACGACGCGTGCGCGTGCAGGGCGAGCTGGAACATGAGGCCCAGCGCAACGTGGACGGTCCCGTCGCGATCGTCGGCATCTTCCAGGACGTGACAGAGCGTCACGCGCTCGAACTCACGCTGCGACGCACGGCCGAAACCGATGCGCTCACCGGCCTCGCCAACCGGGCCGCGTTTGACCGGGCGCTCGACGCGGCAATCACGCGCGCGCGTACAGCGGCATCGCCGTTGCTGCTCGCGCTGGTCGATCTCGACGGGTTCAAGGCGATCAACGACACGCTCGGCCACAACGCGGGCGACGACGTGCTGCGCGGCGTTGGCCAGATCCTGCAGGCGCCATGGCTTCGCGGCAGCCTCGCCGCGCGGCTTGGCGGTGACGAATTCGCAGTGATCGTCGACGACCCCGCGCTGGTCAGTGCGCCCGAAGAGATTGTCAGTCGGCTGCAGGAGGCGTTGCAGGTGCCGGTCTCGGTCGACGGCCTGGCAATGATCAGCGCGGGCACCGTCGGCATCGCCGCGCTCGAACCCGATTGCCAGACGGTCCGCGATTTCGTCCACCGCGTCGACATCGTCCTCTACCGCGCCAAACGCGAACGGATCGGCGAACGGCGCCGCGCCGCCTGATCGGGTTCACCGCGATGCGCGCCGCGACGACGACCACACGCCGCTAAAAGGTTTCCGTCGAGTCGATCTGCCCCCATATGCGTCGGCCATGTCGTCGCGCGCCCGTGTCCTGATCCTCAACGCCGCCCTCGGGCCGCTCGACTACCGCGTGCCCGCGGGCATGGACGTCGCGCCCGGCTCGATCGTCGTCGCGCCGCTCGGCCCGCGCCAGCTGCTCGGCGTGGTATGGGAGGCGGAGCGGATGCCGTCCGATGCGGAGGTCGGCGACAACCGCCTGCGCAATCTGCTCGCGGTTGCGGACGTACCGCCGCTCGGTGCGGCGCTTCGCCGGCTGATCGAATGGACCGCCGATTATTATCTGGCGCCCCCCGCCTCGGTGCTGCGGATGTCGCTCGCCTCGACTTCCGCGCTCGAGGGCGCGCGCACCGCGACCGAATATCGCGCGACCGGCACGATCCCCCCGCGCCTGACGCCGCAACGCGAACAGGCGCTCGAACGGATCGGCGATCGCCAGGGCCTGATCCGTGAACTGGCGCAGCTCGCCGAGGTGAGCGACGCGGTCATTCGCGGCCTCGTCAAGGTCGGCGGGATCGAGGCGGTCGAGGTGGATATCGACAGCCCTTACCCTGTCCCCGACCCGCTGCATCACGTCCCCGTGCTGTCGCCCGATCAGCGCGCAGCGGCGGACTCGCTCGTCAAAGGCGTCGCCGACCACATCTTCACGCCGACATTGCTCGACGGCGTGACCGGTTCGGGCAAGACAGAGGTCTATTTCGAGGCGGTCGCGCAGGCGATCCGCGACGGCCGCCAGACTCTGGTGCTGCTGCCCGAGATCGCATTGACCGAGCCCTTCCTCAAGCGCTTCCACGACCGCTTCGGCTGCGAGCCGATCGCGTGGCATTCGGGGCTGCGGTCCACCCAACGACGCCGCGCCTGGCGTGCGATCGCGAGCGGCGAGGCGCTGGTGACGGTCGGTGCACGCTCCGCGCTGTTCCTGCCCTATCGCGATCTCGGCCTGATCGTCGTCGACGAGGCGCACGAGACCAGCTTCAAGCAGGAGGAAGGCGTGCATTATCATGCGCGCGACGTCGCGGTGATGCGCGGCAAGTTTGAGGGATGCCCGGTCATCCTCGCCTCCGCTACGCCCGCGATCGAGACCCGCCAGCAGGTCGCGACCGGCCGCTATGCCGAGCTGAAGCTGCCCGGCCGGTTCGGCGTGGCGGAAATGCCAACGATCGAGCCGATCGACCTGATCAGGGAGCCGCCCGAGCGCGGTCGCTGGCTCGCCCCGCGGCTGGTCCAGGCGATGCAGGCGACCCTGGAGAAGCGCGAACAGGCGCTGCTGTTCCTCAACCGCCGCGGCTATGCGCCGTTGACGCTGTGCCGCACCTGCGGGCACCGGTTCCAGTGTCCGAACTGCACCGCGTGGATGGTCGAGCACCGGCTGACGCGGCGTCTTGCCTGCCATCATTGCGGCCATGCCGAGCCGACGCCGCGCGTCTGTCCCGAATGCCAGGGCGAGGATACGCTCGTCGCCTGCGGTCCCGGTGTCGAGCGGATCGCGGACGAGGTCGCCGCGCTGTTTCCCGAGGCGAAGACCGCGGTCGTCACCTCCGACACCATCTGGTCGCCCGCCAAGGCAGCCGAATTCGTCGACCGGATGGAGGCGGGCGATATCGACATCGTCGTCGGCACGCAGCTGGTGACCAAGGGCTATCACTTCCCCAATCTGACGCTGGTCGGCGTGGTCGATGCGGATCTGGGGCTCGACGGCGGCGACCTGCGCGCGGCCGAACGCACTTTCCAGCAGATTCGCCAGGTGTCGGGGCGTGCCGGTCGTGGCGAGAAGCCCGGCCATGTCTTCATCCAGACGCACAGCCCCGCCGCGCAGGTGATGCAGGCGCTGATCACCGGCGACGCCGACGCGTTTTATGCGGCGGAAACCGAGGCGCGCAAGGATGCGGGCGCGCCGCCCTTTGGCCGTTATGCCGCGATCGTCGTGTCTTCGGAGGATCAGCGTTGTGCGCACGACACCGCCAATCTCGTCGGGCGAAGCGCGCCGCAGGTCGAGGGGATGCATGTCTACGGCCCCGCGCCCGCACCGCTCGCAATGCTGCGCGGCCGGCACCGCTACCGCCTGCTCGTCCACGCGAAGCGCGCGCTCGACGTACAGGACGTCATCCGTGCATGGCTCGGCACGCTCGACTGGCCGTCCAAGGTACGCGTCACCGTCGACGTCGATCCCTATAATTTTCTCTGATCCGGCAGCAACCGACGCTTAACCGCTAGCACGCTATCCAGGCTGGATGTCGGCGCAGCGTGTCACCCCGGTCCAATGGCTGCGCGCGCTCGCTGCGACGATCGTCGTTGCCGCGCATGCAGCGAACCTGGTCGATGCGGGTCCGGTCCGGATCACCGGCGCGTTCATCCCGTCGGTGCCCAATCTCGCCGTGGTCGGCATCAGCGGCGTCGATCTCTTCTTCGTCATCAGCGGCTTCGTCATGGCACAGTCGCTCGCGACCACACCACGCGATCCCTGGGGCTTTCTCGTCCAGCGCTGGCGCCGCATCGTCCCGCTCTTCGCGCTCGCCAGCATCGCCTATATCCTCGTCGCGACCGAGCCGCAGCCGGTCGAGGCGATGCTGATGTCGATCACCGTCCTCCCGCTGCTTGATGGCGCTAGTTATCATCAGCCTTCGCTCTATGTCGGCTGGACGCTGGGGTTCGAATTCGCCTTCTACGCGCTCGTCGCGCTCGCGATGACCGCCCGCCACCACAGGACCCGGTGGCTGCTGGTCGCGACGTTCACCGTTGCGCTGATCGGCTGCATCGTCCAGCCCGGCTGGGCGCCGGTGCGGTTGCTCTTCAACCCGATGCAGCTGGAATTCGCGTTTGGCCTGCTCGTCTGGATCGCCTGGCGACGCGGGATCGCCACACCGGTCGCGGCCATCGCCATGGTCTCGGGGATCGCGCTGCTCGCCATCGGCATCGCCTTCGGGCTAGGTCCTGCGGTCTCGGGCGATGTCCAGGCGGCGGTCGCCGGCACCTCCGGTCTCGCACGCAGCTGGACCTGGGGGCTGCCCTGGGCGCTCGTCCTGCTCGGGGTGATCGACACGCCGGGTGGCGGCCGGTTCGACCGGATCGTCGCGCGGATCGGCGACGCCTCCTATTCGACCTACCTCGTCCACCCCTGCCTGATCGCGCTGCTGTGGCGCATCGGCGGGGTGTTGCCGGACTGTCCGGCGAGTGTCTTCGTCGCGCTCTTCGTGATGCTGTCGACGGTCGCGGGGCTCATCGTCCACCGCTGGATCGAACGGCCGCTGCTGCGGATCCTTGCCCGGCAGCGCAAGGCCCCAGCGGCGGCGCCGGTCGCTACCGACGCGGCGCTCGCCTGAGGCGGTTTACTCGCCCGCCTGCTCGGCGAGGATGGTCAGGCCCTTGGCGTTGACCTCGGCGAAACCACCGCGGATCGCGATCGTCTCAGGCGTGCCGTTCTGCGTCCGATGCACCTGCACGCTCCCGTCGCGGACGGTCGACATGAACGGCGCATGGCCTTCCAGCACGCCGAAATCGCCTTCGGTGCCGGGGACGACGACCATATAGACCTCCTCCGACCGGACGAGCTTTTCTGGCGTGACGAGTTCGAAATGCAGCATGTCTATCTTCTCACTCCCCTCCCGCATGCGGGAGGGGCCGGGGGTGGGCTCGCGCTATCGGCCTCGCGCGACGTGGAGAGCGGGTGCCCACCCCCCAGCCCCCTCCCGCTTGCGAGGGGGAGTCAGGTTGGCTTACGCCTCCGCAGCCATCTTCTCGGCCTTGGCGACCGCTTCGTCGATGCCGCCGACCATGTAGAAGGCGCTCTCGGGCAGGTGATCATACTCACCCTCGACCACCGCCTTGAACGAACGGACAGTGTCCTCGAGCTGGACGAACTTGCCGCTGATGCCGGTGAAGACCTCGGCGACGTGGAACGGCTGGCTCAGGAACTTCTGGATCTTGCGCGCACGCTGCACGGTGAGCTTATCCTCCTCGGACAGCTCGTCCATGCCGAGAATCGCGATGATGTCCTGCAGCGACTTGTACTTCTGCAGCGTCGACTGAACCGCACGGGCGGTGTCGTAATGCTCTTGGCCGACGACGCGTGGCTCGAGCAGACGCGAGGTCGAGTCGAGCGGATCGACTGCCGGGTAGATGCCCAGCTCCGAGATCGCACGGTTGAGGTTGGTCGTCGCATCGAGATGCGCGAACGACGTTGCCGGTGCCGGATCGGTAAGATCGTCCGCGGGAACGTACACGGCCTGCACCGAGGTGATCGACCCCTTGTTGGTCGAGGTGATGCGCTCCTGCAGCGCGCCCATGTCGGTCGACAGCGTCGGCTGATAGCCCACGGCCGACGGAATGCGGCCGAGCAGTGCCGAAACCTCTGCGCCCGCCTGCGTGAAGCGGAAGATGTTGTCGACGAAGAACAGCACGTCCTGGCCTTCGACGTCGCGGAAATATTCGGCGATCGTCAGACCCGACAGCGCGACGCGTGCGCGTGCGCCTGGCGGCTCGTTCATCTGGCCGAACACGAGTGCCACCTTCGAGCCTTCCGACTGCGGATTGCCGTCGGCATCCTTGGCGATGACGCCCGCGTCGAGGAACTCGTGGTACAGATCGTTACCCTCGCGGGTGCGCTCGCCGACGCCCGCGAACACCGAGGTGCCGCCGTGGCCCTTGGCGATGTTGTTGATCAGTTCCTGGATCAGCACTGTCTTGCCGACGCCGGCGCCGCCGAACAGGCCGATCTTGCCGCCCTTTGCATAGGGTGCGAGCAGATCGATGACCTTGATGCCGGTGACCAGGATCGCGCTCTCGGTCGACTGGTCGACGAACAGCGGTGCCGATGCGTGTATCGGGGCGGTCTGCTCTGCGCCGACGGGGCCACGCTCGTCGATCGGCTCGCCGATGACGTTGAGGATGCGGCCAAGCGTCTTCGGGCCGACGGGCACGCGGATCTGCGAGCCGGTGTCGGTGACGGTCTGGCCGCGGGTCAGACCCTCGGTCGCGTCCATCGCGATCGTGCGGACGGTGTTCTCGCCGAGATGCTGCGCGACTTCGAGGACGAGCCGGTTGCCGTTGTTATCGGTTTCGAGCGCCGACAGAATCGCGGGCAGGTTGTCGGGGAAATGCACGTCGACGACCGCGCCGATCACCTGCGAGATGCGACCCGTGTTGTTCGTTGCCGCCACTGGGGCGATGGTCTCTGGGGCGGTTGCCATTATCTGCTTCCTTGGGCTTACTTGAGCGCTTCGGCGCCCGAGATGATTTCGACCAGCTCGGTCGTGATCGCGGCTTGGCGTGTACGGTTATACTGGATCGAGAGGCGCGTGATCATGTCGCCCGCGTTGCGCGTGGCGTTGTCCATCGCGTTCATGCGGCTGCCCTGCTCCGACGCCGCGTTTTCGAGCAGCGCGCGGAAGATCTGGATCGCGACGTTGCGCGGCAGCAGGTCGGCGAGGATCGCTTCCTCGTCGGGCTCATACTCGACCACGGCTTCCGCCGGTGCGTTGGGTTTTGCCTCTGCGCCGGGGATGGTCGAGAGCGGCACGGGAACGATCTGGATGCCGGTCGGCACCTGGACCAGCGCCGAGACGAACTTGGCGTAGAACAGATGCGCGACGTCGAACTGACCCTCGCCGAAGCGCTTGATCAGGTCTTCGGAGATCGCCTGCGCGTCGCTGAACGCGAGCTTCTTGATCCCGCCCATCTCGTGATCGGCGAGAATGTCGTTCGGGAAGAAACGCTTGATCACGCGCCCCTTCTTGCCGGCGACATAGAACTTCACGGTCTTGCCGGCCGCGATCAACTCCTCGGCCTTGCGGCGTGCCGCGCGGACGATGTTGGTGTTGAACGCACCCGCCAGACCACGCTCCGACGTCGCGATGACGATCAGATGGACCTGGTCCCTGCCGGTCCCGGCCAGCAGCGGCGATGCGCCCGGCGCGATGCCGACGCGCCCGGCAAGGCTCGCCATCACCGCTTCGAGCCGCTCGGCATAGGGCCGGCCGGCGACCGCTGCGTCCTGCGCACGGCGCAGTTTCGCAGCGGCGACCATCTTCATCGCCTTGGTGATCTTCTGCGTCGACTTCACCGAGCCGATACGGATCTTGAGTGCCTTGAGGCTCGCCATCTACGTCCCTTTGTTCCCCCGCGACGGCGGAGGCCCAGCCTGCCCCCGCATCAGCGGGGGCATGTTCTACTTATGCAAACGTCTTGGCGAACGCCTCGAGCGCTGCCTTCAGCTTGTCCTTCGCCTCGTAACCCAGATCGCGGGTATCGCGGATCAGCTTGAGCACATCGGCATGGTTCGCGCGCATGTCGGCCAGCAGTGCCTGCTCGTAACGGGTCACGTCGGCGACGGGCACCTTGTCGAGGAAACCGCTGGTGCCGGCGAAGATCGAAACGGTCTGCTCCTCGAACGGCAGCGGCGAGAACTGCGCCTGCTTGAGCAGCTCGGTCAGACGCGCACCGCGGTTGAGCAGCTTCTGCGTCGACGCATCGAGATCCGACCCGAACTGCGCGAACGCCGCCATCTCGCGATACTGCGCGAGCTCGAGCTTGATCGAGCCCGACACCTTCTTCATCGCCTTGGTCTGTGCGGCCGAGCCGACGCGGCTGACCGAGAGACCGACGTTGATCGCCGGGCGCACGCCCGAGAAGAACAGGTCGGTTTCGAGGAAGATCTGGCCGTCGGTGATCGAGATCACGTTGGTCGGGATGTACGCCGAAACGTCGCCCGCCTGGGTCTCGATGATCGGCAGCGCGGTCAGCGAGCCGCCGCCGTTCGCGTCCGACATCTTGGCCGCACGCTCGAGCAGACGGCTGTGGAGATAGAACACGTCGCCGGGATAGGCTTCACGGCCCGGCGGACGACGCAGCAGCAGCGACATCTGGCGGTAGGCGACGGCCTGCTTCGACAGATCGTCGTAGCAGATCAGCGCGTGCATGCCGCGATCGCGGAAATACTCGCCCATCGCGACGCCGGTATAGGGCGCGAGATACTGGAGCGGTGCGGGGTCCGACGCGGTGGCTGCAACGACGATGGAATATTCCATCGCGCCATTCTCTTCGAGCGTCTTGACGAGCTGCGCAACGGTCGAGCGCTTCTGGCCGATCGCGACATAGACGCAATACAGCTTCTTCGACTCGTCGTCGCCCGCGTTCGCGGTCTTCTGGTTGATGAACGCGTCGATCGCGACCGCCGACTTGCCGGTCTGGCGATCGCCGATGATCAGCTCGCGCTGGCCACGGCCGACGGGAACGAGTGCGTCGATCGCCTTGAGACCGGTCTGGACCGGCTCGCTGACCGACTGGCGCGGGATGATGCCCGGCGCCTTGACCTCGACGCGGCTGCGCTCGGTCGTGTGGATCGGGCCCTTGCCGTCGATCGGGTTGCCGAGACCGTCGACCACGCGGCCGAGCAGCTCCTTGCCGATCGGCACGTCGACGATCGTGCCGGTGCGCTTGACGATGTCGCCTTCCTTGATCTCCGAGTCAGACCCGAAGATCACGACGCGACATTGTCGGCCTCGAGGTTGAGCGCCATGCCCTGCACGCCGTTCGAGAATTCGACCATCTCGCCGGCCTGAACGTTGTCGAGGCCGAAGATGCGCGCGATGCCGTCGCCGACGCTCAGCACTTGGCCGGTCTCGCTGACCTGGGCCTCGGTACCGAAATTGGCGATCTGATCCTTGATGATCTTCGAGATTTCTGCGGCGCGGATATCCATGGTCAGCCTTTCATCGCCTGCGCGAGCGTGTTCAAACGGGTGCGGATCGACGAATCGATCATCTGGCTGCCGACGCGGACGACAAGTCCGCCCAGCAGCGATGGGTCGACGTTGAGGTCGACGGAAACTTCACGGCCGACCCGCTGGCGGAGCTGATGCTTCAGCTCGATCACCTGCTCTTCGGACAGCGGATGCGCGGATGTCACTTCGGCTGCGATCTCGCCGCGATGCTGCGCAGCAAGCGTGCGATACGCCTTGATGATCTTGACCAGCGCGCCGAGCCGGTGGTTCTCGGCCAGCACGCCCAGGAAATTCTTCGTGGTCGCATCGACGCCGAGTTCGTCGGCGACGGCGGAGATCGCCTTCACCGCCGCCCCGCGCGATACCATCGGGCTCGTCGTGAGGTCGCGGAGCGTGTCGGACTGCGCCAGCGCGTCGCGCACGGTCGACAGGCTCTGCTCGACCGCGTCGATCGTCTTGGCGTCACGCGCCAGTTCGAACAGGGCGAGCGCATAACGCCCACCTAAGCTCGCCTGGATAGCGCCGCCGCCGTTACCGGGAAGTGTCTCCACGGACCTGTCAATCCTCGTCTGAAACCGAATGTCGCCGTCCCACAAGGGAAGAGGGCGCGAAAGCACCTCTACCGGGACGCGGCGCGGGTAGCATCGGGTTCCACCAATGGCAAGCCGGGCGGGCGGCCGAGACGACTGGTTTGTGACTGTTTTGTCATCGGCAGATGGTTGGAAGGCCCACCTTACCCTCTTCGTCATCCCCGCGCAGGCGGGGATCCATATCTTCCGGACCCAGCGCATTCATCGCACGGCCTGCCACTATGGGTTCCCGCCTCTGCGGGAATGACGATAATGGTCGGAACAGGATCACACGACGAGGAATCGGAATGACCGGCACGATGGAAAGCATGACGATGTCCGACGGCGCGACGATCGCGGTCTATCATGCGCAGCCGACGGGAGACCGTCGCGGCGGCCTCGTCCTCGTGCAGGAGATCTTCGGCGTCACCGACCATATCCGCGATCTGTGCGACGACTATGCCGCCGATGGCTATGAAGTGCTGGCACCCGCCCTGTTCGACCGGGAGCATCCAGGCTTCGAGGCGGACTATTCGGGTGACGGCCTCGCCCGCGGGATCGAGCTTGCGCGGCAGCTTCATCCGTTCGAACTGTCGCTGACCGACGTCCAGACCTGCATCGACTCGCTCGCCCCCGCCGGGCCGGTGTTCGTCGTCGGCTATTGCTATGGGGGTTCGGTCGCGTGGTTCGCAGCGACCCGCCTCACCGGGGTGGCCGCCGCGAGCGGCTATTATGGCAGCATGATCCCGGCGGCGGCGGACGAAGAGCCCAAGGTTCCCGTCATCCTCCATTTCGGTCGCCATGATCACGGCATCCCGATGGAGGGCGTCGAGCAGGTGATCGCCAAGGACTGGCCGAACGCAACGGTCCATGTCTACGAGGCGGGCCACGGCTTCAACTCGGATCGCCGCAAGGATTATCACGAGCCGAGCGCCGATCTTGCGAAGGCGCGCACGCTTGCGCTGTTCCACGCGAATGGCGGCTGAGAAGCGCGGGCGTCTGCTCCCCGGTTTGACCGCAAGCCGCGGGATGCAGCACCCCGACCGACGCGCTACACGCTGTCCATGACGCACATCGCCCCAGATCCGGACACCGCCTGGACCGCCTTTGCCAACCGGGACCGGGCGTGGGACGGTCGGTTCATCGTAGCGGTGAAGACGACCGGCATCTATTGCAAGCCGAGCTGCCCGGCCCGCCATCCCAGACGCGAGAATGTCGTCTTCCATGATGACCCGGCCAGCGCCCGTGCGGCCGGGTTCCGGGCCTGCCTTCGCTGTACCCCGGACTCCGTGGGCCGTGACCGGATCGCGGTCGCCGCCGCCGTCGCGCTGCTCGAAGCCACGGACGACCGCCTCTCGCTCGACCAGCTCGCGGCGCAGGCGGCTATGCGCCGCATCATTTCCACCGGCTGTTCAAGCGCGCGACCGG
>NZ_JRVI01000010.1:0-34067 GCF_000783375.1 Sphingomonas sp. Ant20 | reverse complement strand
GGGGCGGCGGCGATCGACCAGCGCGTCGTGGCCACGATGCTCGGGTCCGACGCGACGACGGTGGCGACCGCGGCGGGCGCGACCTGGCGGAAGAGCGCGATTTCGCGGATCGCGGGACAGGCCGGCGCCTCAAGGATTCGCAGGCGCAGGCGGCGGGCTGTGACCGGCGCGGGCAGGCGGATGATCCGCTGCGCGCCGATGCAGGCGTGCTGTGCCAGTTCACGCCACCGGCCGTCCACTTCGGCATCGACCGCAAACCGCGTCACGCGCAGCCCGAGCGGGAGATATTCGCGCAGGCGGATGAGGTCGAAGGTTCGGCCGGGGGGGAAGGTCGAGCACGAGGCTGGGCGTCGTGATGCCGTCGGCGGTCGACCAATAGCTGTCGGCGCGACCGTCGAGAACGTTTGCCGGCGAAAAGCCTGCGCCGCGGCTCTGGCTGGCGGTCGCGACCGCGCCCTGGGCGAGGTCGCGCGCGAAGGTGGCGGCCTGCGCGGTGCCGAAGGATTTCAGCACGGCGACGTCGATATCGGCGAGGCGGCCGCGCCGGTCGGGCGGCAGGTTGAGGTTTAGGTTGGTGCCGCGACCGACCGACTCGTCGTACAGCTTTACCAGCCGCGCGGGCGTCTTGACCTTCGCATCCTCGTCCGCGTGATAGAACCAGCCCGGGCGGATCGAGACGTCGGTCTCGGCCGGCCACCAGAGCGGCGCACCCCGCACGCCCGAATTGCCCTCGCTCTGGACATAGGGATGGTTCGGCATGGTCGGCCAGCAGGGATCGCCCGCGACGCCGTCCTCATTGCCGACCCAGCGGACATCAGCGCCGAGCGGATCGAAGGTGCAGGCCATCGGCTGATGCTGATGGACCAGCGCGACGATCGACGGCCAATTGTAATATTTCGGCGCATCGATCTTCCGCGTGTCGCGCGCGCCGCCATAATAGCCGTCGCCGCCATTGGCGCCGTCGAACCAGAATTCGAACAGCGTTCCATAGCGCGTGCAGAGCTCGACCACCTGCTTGCGGAAATACTCGACATAGGCCGGCCGGCCATATTCCGCGTGATTGCGATCCCAGGGCGAGAGGTACAGGCCGAAATCGAGCCCGGCCCGCCTGGTTGCGCGCTCCATCTCGCCGACGACATCGCCCTTGCCGTTCTTGTACGGGCTGTTGCGGATGCAATGCTCGGTCAGCATCGTCGGCCACAGGCAGAACCCGTCATGATGCTTGGCGGTCAGGATGATGCCGCGCATGCCGCCTGCCTTGGCCGCCGCAACGATCTGGTCGGGGTCGAAATCGGTCGGATCGAAGAGCTTGGGATCCTCGTCGCCATAGCCCCATTCGCGATCGGTGAAGGTGTTGATCGAGAAATGGACAAAGGCATATTGCTCGCGCGCATGCCAGGCGAGCTGGCGTTTCGACGGCGTCGCACCCCATGGCCTGGGGGCGGCCGCGCGGGTCGCCGCGAGCGCAGGCGTCGCGGTTGCGGCCAGGCCCGATGCGAGCAGGAGGCGGCGGGAAACTTCGGTCATCAACGTCTCCATGGGAATTCAGGCGGCGGGGCGGCCGAACGAGGGGGGGCGGTCAGCGAGCTTCGCGCCGAACGCGGGATCAGGGGTGGCGGACATGGTGAAGCGCAGCGTACCGCCCGCGACGAGATCGGCATGCGCGATCCAGCTTTTCGTCCAGGGCTTGCCGTTCCAAGTGACCGCGGTGACATAGGGCGTATCGGCGCGGTTGCCCGGCGCCTCGATCACGACCTTACGCTTGCCCCCGACCTTGAGTTCGGCGCGGGTGAAGAGCGGCGAGCCGAACACATAGACCGCCGCGACCGGATCGACCGGGTAGAGGCCGAGCGCTGACATCACGAACCATGCGCTCATCTGGCCGCAATCGTCATTGCCGATGATCCCGTCGGGCGCGCGCTTGTACATCGTCGTCAGGATCTTGCGGACCAGCGCCTGCGTCTTCCAGGGCTGGCCGACATAGGCGTAGAGATAGGGCACGTGCTGATCGGGTTCGTTGCCGTGCGCATATTGGCCGATCAGCCCCGAAATGTCGGGCGGCGCGTCCTTGGGCAGCGTCGAAGGCGCGGCGAACAGCGCGTCGAGGCGCGCAGCGAACTTCGCATCGCCGCCGAAATGCGCGATCTGGCCGTAGAGGTCATGCTGGTTGAGGAAGGTCGTCTGCCAGCCATTGGCTTCGGTGAAGTCGTGGTAGCGCTTGATATGGCCGAGCTGGATCGGGTCATAGGGTGTCAGCCAGCTCCCATCGGCAAGCTTAGGCCGTGCAAGCCCAATCGTCGGGTCGAGCACGTTGCGATAGTTCCGGCTGCGTTCGCGCAGGCGGGCGGCGTCGTCGGTCGCCCCGGCCTTCGCGGCGAGGGCGGCCATCGCCCAGTCGTCATAGGCATATTCCTGCGTCCGGCTGACCGACTCGTCGACCTGATCGGCGGGCAGATAGCCACGCGCGATATAGGTGCCCCGCGCGCGGCTGTTGACGAGGTCGGGGGCCTTGGCGTCGAACGCGCGCGTGCGGATCGCGGGCCAGGCGGCGGCATAGTCGGCGTCGATGCCCTTGGCCGCGGCCTCCGCCATGATCGCGACCGAATGCCAGCCGATCATCGTGCCGGTCTCGACCCCCTGGAGCGGCCAGCAGGGCGGGCCATAGGCGCTCTGCTGCGTCTGGCGGACCAGGTCACGGACGAGTGACCGCGCGCGATCGGGCGCGACCAACGTCAGCAGCGGGTGGAGCGTCCGATAGGTGTCCCAGGTCGAATAGGTGCTGTAGGCCTGTTCGCCCTTGGGCACGCTGTGGACCAGCCGGTCGAGCCCGATATAGCGGTCGTCGACATCCGAAAAGAGCGTCGGCGCGAGCATCGCATGATAGAGCGCGGTGGCCATGACGACGCGCTGGTCGTCGCTGCCACCGTCGATCTTCACGGTCTTGAGCGCGTCGGCCCAGTCGCCGATGGCCTGGCGCCGCGCGGCATCGAAGTCGCGCGAGGCCGAGGCGGCGAGGTTGGTCCGTGCGCCCGCCATGTCGACCGCGGAGACCGCAGTGCGCACGACGATCGGGGCGGAGCCCGCATCGTCGTAGTGCAATACCGCGCGCACGCGGTCGGCGGTCGCGATCGCGCCGTTGACGACTTGGTCGCCCGCATGGAGCGTGATCCGGTCCGGCTTGCGCGAGACCTGCATCGCGAAGTGGATGCGGCGCCCCTTGGCCCAGCGGAAGGTGCGGCGGCTGCCGATCAGGATGCCGTCCGATTCGAGCTCGATCCGGCTGTCGTCGATCAGCGGGCCTTCGCCCGGGCGGCTGTCGCGGTAATTGCCGAGGTCGATCAGGAGATGCCCGGGGCCGGCGGGAAAGCGGTGCCGCTGCCAGCCGACGCGCGCTTCGGCGGTGAGTTCGGAGCGAACGCCGTTGCCGAGCGTGCAGGCATAATAGCCGGGCTCGGCACTCTCCTGTGCATAGGTCTGGCGATAGCCTTCGCCAGGCTTGTCGGGTGCGCCGGGGCGCAGCTTGACCGGGCCGCGGGCAGGCACGACGAGCACGTCCATCATGTCGGCGATGCCGGTGCCCGACAGATGCGTGTGCGAAAAGCCCATGATCGACGGGTCACCGCGATGATAGCCCGAGCAGTTCGCCCAGTTCTCCGTATCCGTGTCGGGACTGACCTGGACCATGCCGAACGGCACGGTCGCGCCGGGATAGGTATGGCCGTCGCCGCCGGTCCCGATCCACAGATCGGGCACCGCGCGCGACCGGCCGGCAAAGGCCGGCATCGCGCCGGTCAGCGCCAGCGCACCGGTCGAGCCGAGCAACGCGCGTCGCGTGAGCCTCATAACGGCGCCGCCAGCAGCGCAGGGCGGGTATCGGCAAGATGGACGAGCAGTTCCCCGAACAGTCCGTTCGTCCAGGCGAACCAGCTGCGCGTGAACTTGGCCGGATCGTCCTTGTCGAACGCCTCGTGCATGAAGCCGGTGTCGGCATCCGTATCGCGCAGCATTCTGAGGCAGCTGCGGACGGTCGCGTCGTCGGCGCCGGCAAGCGCGCGGATGATCAGCGACATCGGCCAGATCTGGCCGAGCCCGACATGCGGGCCTCCGATCCCCTCCGCCTTGGTGCCCTTGAAGAAATAGGGATTGGCGTCGCTCCAGGCCGCGTCCGAGGTGCGGCGCCAGAGCGGGTCGGTGGCGGGAACGCAGCCCATATAGGCGAGCGCGGACAGCGACGGCACGTTGGCGTCGTCCATGAAGACCGCGTTGCCGAACCCGTCGACCTCATAGGCCCACACCTCGCGGCCGTCGCGCAGCCGCATCTTGCCATGCGCGTTGAGCGCGGTCTCGACCTCGGCCGCGAGCGCGGTGGCATCAGCGGCGAGCGCGGTATCGTTGCGCGCCTCCTTCGCGACGACGGCCAGTTCACGCAGCGTCGTCACCGCGAAATGATTGGCGGGGATCAGATAGGGATAAAGGCAGGCATCGTCGGACGGACGAAAACCGCACTGGATCAGGCCGTTCGGCTTGGCGGGATTGCCCCAGCCCTCGAGCGCCATCGTCTCGGTATTACGGTTCGAGGCGCGCAGGAAGCTATAGGGTCCGCGGCCGTCCTTGCGCTGCTGCTCGCGGTAGGTGCGCAGGCTGGCGCGTGCTGCCTCGGCCCAGGTCGCGTCGAACGGGGTTGCGTCGCGCGTCGCCTGCCAATAGCCATAAGCGAGACGCATCGGGTAGCAGAGCGAGTCGATCTCCCATTTGCGCTCGGCGACACCCGGTTTCATCTCGGTCTGGTCGTGCAACGCCCAGCTCAGCTCGGTCTTGCCGGCGGGATCCTCGAGAAACGCATTGGCATAGGGATCGAGCAGAATCGATCGCGACTGGCGGGCGATCAGCCCGCGGAACACCGTGCGCAGCGCGGGATCGTTGCGGACGAGGTGAAGATAGGGGCGGAGCTGCGCCGAGCTGTCGCGCAGCCACAGGCACGGAATGTCACCGGTGATGACGAACGCGTCGGGGGCACCGCCGATGGTCGACATCCGCACGGTCGTGTCGAGCGTGTTGGGATAGCAGTTGCCGAACATCCAGCGCAGCTTCGGATCGGCGATCCGGGCCGAGACGCGGGCGATCTCGCGTTCCACCGCCCGGCTCTTGAACAGACGGTCGGCGACGGCGGGGCGCTTGGAGGGCAGGTTCGGGCGGGCGGCAAAAGCAGGGGTGCCGACGAGCGCGAGCCGCCGGCGATCAACGAACGGCGATCGATCATTTGGGCAGCCCCACCGCTGCGCCTGTGATCGTCAGGTCGGTCCATTGTCCCTCGCCGTCGCCGGGCTGGCCGCCGCCGACATAGAGGCGATAGCGCCGGGCTGGATCGTGCGCGTGCCGTCCCGCGCGACGCTGCTCATCGAGCGGGGATCGAGCGCGAACGAGACGGTGCGCGACTGGCCGGGCTTGAGCGCGACGCGGTCGAAGCCGACGAGCTGGCGCTGGAGCACCGCGGTGGTCGGACCGCCTCCGGTGGTCGCGGTCGGGACGAGATAGGCCTGAACCACCTCTTCGCCCGCGCGCACGCCGGTGTTCGAGACCTTCGCCGCGAGCGTGAGCGGCTGGCCGGCGGCGACGGTGAGGCTGGGTTTTGCCGCGGCATAGCCGAAGCTGGTATAGCTCAGCCCGTGGCCGAAGCCCCAGAGCGGCTTGCCGGTGAAGTAGCGGTAGGTGCGCTCCTTCATCGTATAATCGATGAAGGCGGGCAGGTCGCTGGCGGACTTGTAGACGGGTGACGGGGAGACGACCCGAGGGGTTGTTGAGCCCCGCCAGCGTCTCGGCAATCGCGGTGCCGCCGGCCTGGCCCGGATACCAGGCGGTCAGGATCGAGTCGGCGAGCGACGGATCGACCGCCACCGCGCTGCCGCTGGTCAGGACGAGGATCACGGGTTTGCCGGTCGCGCGCAGTGCTTTCAGCAGCGCCTGTTGCGCAAGCGGAAGCCCGATGTCGGTGCGGTCGCCGCCGACGAAGCCGGGGACACTGACCGACAGCGCCTCGCCCTCGAGATCGGGCGACAGGCCCATCACCGCGACGACGACATCCGAAGCGTTCGCGGCGGCGACGGCGGCGGCGAGCATCGGCGCGGCGGGCGGCGTCCAGAGCAGGCGGATGCCTTCGTCGTCGCTGCGGTGATCGAGTTCGAGCCGGAAGGCGGCGGGCTTGCCGTCGCTGGAGACCGGGATCTCGACGCGGCCCTTCTTGATCTCGCCGGAGGTGAGCTGGCGGTCGCCGATCCAGAGGCGTGCGACGTCATGGACCGAACAGTCCTTCCAGCACGCCGGGACGTCGATCACCAGCGTATAGTCACCCGCGGCGGGCGGAGTGAAGACGCCCGACCAGCGGACGCCGAAGCTGCGGCCAAGCCCAGGCGCCGGACTGACGCGGTTGAGGTCCGCATCGATACGGCGTTCGGTTCGCGTCAGGACGGGCGTGCCGCCGGTCGTCCCGGTTCCGGCGAAATACTCCGCCTTCAGACCCTGTGGGAAGACGGTCTCGGGCACCACCACCGGCGCGCCGTCGGCGAGCACCGAGCCCTGGGCATAGCGGACATTGGCGGCACCGAACTGCTTGCGGATACCGTCGAGCGGGGTGACCGGGGCGACGGCGGTGCGTGATAATTGCCCTGGAGCACGCCGATATCGTCGGCATTGGTGCCGATCACCGCGATCCGGCTGCCGGTCTTGAGCGGCAGGCGGCTGGCGTCGTTCTTGAGCAGCACGATCGACTTGCGCGCCGCCTCGAGCGCGAGCGCACGGTGCGCGGGGGTGTCGACCTGATCGGTGCCGATCTTGCTCCACGGGCTGTCGCCGCCGAACGCGATGCCCAGCGCGCGGCGGGCACGGAAGGCGCGCGTCAGCGCGGTGTCGACCTCCGCCTCGCTCACCAAGCCCTGGCGGACCGCGGCGGGGAGGCCGGCATAGGCGGTGCCGCAATTGAGATCGGTGCCGCCCCTGATCGCCGCTGCCGCGGCGCCGGGCGTGTCGAGCCGGTAGTGGTGATAGGTGCTGATATTACCGACCGCGTCGCAATCCGAGACGGTGAAGCCGGTAAAGCCCCAGTCGCGCCGCAGCCGGTCGACCATCAGCGGCGACGATGCGCAGGCGGGCACCCCGTGGATCGAGTTGTACGCGCACATCAGCGAGAGCGCCTTGCCCTCGGTCACCGCCAGACGGAAGGCGGGCAGGTAGGTTGCTTCCAGATCCTGCGGGCTGGGGTCGACGTCGAAACTGTCGCGCCCGGCCTCGGGGCCGCTGTGCACCGCGAAATGCTTTGGCGTGGCGACGACCTTGGGGTGGAGCGGGTCGGGGCCCTGAAGGCCGCCGATGAACGCGACACCGAGCCGCCCGGTCAGATACGGATCCTCGCCATAGGTTTCCTGCCCGCGCCCCCCAGCGGGATCCCGGAAGATGTTGATGTTGGGCGACCAGATCGTCAGCCCTTCATAGATGCGGCGATCGGCATTGGCGGGCTTCGCATTGAAGCGCGCGCGTGCCTCGGTTGCGACGACGTCGCCGATCTTGCGGACGAGCACCGGATCCCAGGTCGCGGCCATGCCGATCGCCTGCGGGAACACGGTCGCATGACCGTTGCGCGCGAGACCGTGCAGTCCCTCGTTCCACCAGTCATAGGCGGGCAGGCCGAGCTTCGCATCGGCGGGCGCGGTGCTCTGCAACTGTGCAGCCTTTTCCTCCATCGACATGGTGGCGACCGCGGTGGCGACGGGATCGGCGGAGGCGAGCAGGAGCCAGATCATCGGGCAAGGGTCCTCAAGGTGAGCGCTTTGCGCAGTGTGGCAGGCGACGCGTCCGACGCAACGGCGACGGTCCGCGTCTCGCCCGGCAGAAGGTCGAACCCGTCATCGGCGGGCTGCGCCGCCACGTCCCCGAAATCGAGCATGACCGCGCGGGCGAAGTGGCTGGCGGTGATCGTCGCGGTCGAGCCCGACCAGGTGACGCTCAGGCCCGGATCGGGATAGGCCATGTCCTTGGGCAACGCGCGTTCGATGATCGCCCGGCTGACGACCGTGTCGCCGACGATCAGCTCGGCGACCGCATAGCTGGCCCCCGGCGCGGCGCTGCCGAACAGCGTCGCATCGGGCAGCGTCGCGGCGAGCGTCGACGAGAGCGGCGGCAGCGTCGCGGGCGTGGTGGTGTCGTTCAGCACGGTGCCCGCCATGTCCATCGCGCGCACCCGCCAGCGCGCGGCGATCGGCGTGGTCGCGTCGGAGATCAGCGAGATCCGCGTCGCGCCGTCCTTGTGCTCCGCGGCGATCGCCTGGGGTGCGAAGAAGCGCCGCGCGGCATAGTTCAGCAGCTTCCACTGGCCGTCATGATCGATGCTCGCCCAGCTGATCGAGGGCCAGACGTCGTTCAGCTGCCAGTAGAGCGATCCCATCGTCACCGGGCGGCACGCACGGTGATGCAGCGCGGCGATGCGGATCGCCTCGGCCTGGTTGACCTGCGTCAGGTACACGAGATCGGCGAAATCCTTCGCCGGGCGCAGGCGATCGCGCAGATACATCAGCAGCCGCTCATTGCCCTCGCCGGCGAGGAACTTCTGATGCGCCTTCATCACCGGACTGTCGGCGGCAAGCGGTCCCTTGCCCGCGAAGGCGCGGATCGTCGCGAGGTCCGGCATCGCCTGGAAGCCATATTCCGACATGAAGCGCGGGCAGCTGTCGAGATAGCGTTCGACCGGTTTCGATCCGGACCAGACATCCCAGAAATGGCGGTCGCCATTCTTGTCGGTGTCGGTCGGGCCCATATAATCGGTCGAGGGGGAGCCCGGCCAATAAGGCGTGCCGGGCGAATATTGCGTCACCGCCTGGCGCAGCACGCGGTCGAACAGCACCGCCATGCCCGCGCCGATCCGCTCCTGCTCATCCGCGCCGACCGCCTTCTTGAACGCCTTGCGATCGGACCAGTTCTCCCAGCCCGATAGCACTTCGTTGCCGCCGGCCCAAATCACGACCGAGGGATGCGAGCCGATCCGCGCGACCTGCTGCTCGGCCTCGATCCGGACATTCTCGCGGAACGCAGCATCGGGCGGCGTGACGCTGCCGCCGAACATGAAGTCCTGCCACACCATCAGCCCCATGCGGTCGGCCAGGTCGTAAAAGGCGTCGTCGAGATAATAGCCGCCGCCCCAGACGCGGATCATGTTCATGTTGGCGTCCGCTGCGCCCTTCAGGATTGTCTGCATATAGGCGGGGGTGACGCGCGACGGGAACATGTCGAACGGGATGAGGTTCGCGCCCTTGGCGAAGATCGGCGTGCCGTTGACCTTGAAGCCGAAGCTGCCGTCCTTGCGGATCAGTTCGACCGTGCGCAGGCCGATCCGCCGCGTGACACTGTCCTCGGCGGTCGCTTGCGCGCCCGCGAGCGAGGCGGTGACGGTATAGAGCGGTTGCGCGCCATAGCCGATCGGCTGCCAACGCTGCGGCGCGGCGATCGTCAGCGGGAGCGAGACGCTGTTGCCGCCGGCGGCGAGCGTGACGCTACGGTCGACCGTGACGGCCTTGCCGTCGGGACCCGTGACAACGGCGTGCACAGTCGTGCGACCGGGCGTGTCGGCGACGATGTCGAGCTTCGCCGCGATCCGCGCCTCGGCGTCGCTCAGATCCTCCTGCTCGACCCGGAACGTCTCGATCCGCGCCTCGTCCCAGATTTCGAGACGGACCGGGCGCCAGATGCCGATATTGACGATCCGGGGACCCCAGTCCCAGCTGTAATGATATTTGGGTTTGCGAATATAGGGCGAGGTCTGCTTGCCCTTGGGCTCGTCGCCGAACGCGCTGTCATATTCGCCGGGAAGCGGATTCTTTTCCGCGAGCACCATCGGCTGCAGCGTGCGGATCGGCGAAGCGATCGTCACCAGCACCTCGTTGCGGCCAGGCTTCAACGCCGATTTCGCGTCCACCCGCCAGCGACGGTGCGCGTTGTCGGTCTTCAGCAGCGGCGTGCCGTTGACGGTGACGGTCGCAAAGGTGTCGAGACCGTCGAATACGAGATCGAGATGGTCGCGCGCGAGCATCGCGGGCGTGACGTCGAGCACGCGGCGGAACTGCCACCGGGTCAGCCCGGCCCACTGGATTGCGCCCTCGTTCATGCCCTTATAGGGATCGGGGACGCGGCGCGCGGCGATCAGGTCCTGCTGGACCGACCCCGGCACCGTGGCCGCGAGCCATTTCGCCTCGCGCTTGTGCGCGGCGACCGCGCTCGTGTCGGTCGGATCGATCCGCACCTGCCAGTCGCGGTCGAGCGTGACCACCGTCTTCGGGGCCGAGATCGCGGGCGAGGCGAGCGCGAGGAGAGGGAGAAGGAACCAGCGACGCATCAGCGTGTCTCCGTGAGTTGCATCCGCTCGACCGCATAATAGGGATCGGACGTGGGGGAGGTGAATTGCAGGCAGATGTCGCGGTCGCCGGTCAGCGCGGGCAGGCGGCCCCTGATGCTGAACCGGGTGGCGGCGGTTGCCGGATCGGGGAGCGGGAAGGTGCCGGCGACGACCGGCTTGGCACCCGCCACGGTGCAGCCGACGAGCACGATCAGCTCGCCGTGCGGGGTGACGTTATAGTGCCGGCGCAGCTTGGTATCTTCATGCGCCAGCGCATAATGACGCGGCAGGCGGGCGATATCGATCGTGAAGCCCTTTGCGACGTCCATCGGCGCGGCGGGATAGGCGGTGCACAGGTCGAACAGGTCGATATTGTACACCGGCGCGTTCGCCTGCGCCTCGGGCGTCAACGGCACGCGTAGCGCGAGCGATCCCTTTGGACAGGCGACCATGTCGGAAGCAGTTCGCGTCAGCAGTGCCTCGCGGCCGGTATCGAACAGGCGTGGCTCGGCGATCTGCTGACCGGCGGCGTCGAACGCGGCGGCGCGGATCTTGACCCCCGGTTTGATCGACAGCGGTGCCGTATAGGCGGGCGACCGCGGGCCGGGGGCCTTGCCGTCGAGCGTGTAGCGGATCGTGCCATAGGGCGCCTGCGTCGCCAGCGAGACCTTGGCGCTTTTGGTGCGCAGCGCATCGCCGCGCGTGCCAGCGAGCGTATAGTCGACCGCGAACGCGCTGTCCGCGACCTGCATGCCGGAGGTGCGCCAGCGGCCGATCTGCGGCTGGACCCGCTCGAGGAAACTGCCGAAGTCGCGCTTGTCCTTGCCCGACCAGGTGATCTCGGCGAGCGCGGCGGCGCGTGGGAAGATCAGATGCTGCATCTGATAGGGCGTGACGATATATTCGCTCCACAGATTGCCCTGTGCACCGAGCACGTGATGCGCCTTTTCGCGCGGGGATCCCCGCGGGCATCGGCTCGTATTTGTAGACGGTCTCGAGAGACTGGATCTCGATCCGGCCCGGCGGTTCGTCGCTGCGATCGCTTTGCAGGCTGTTGAGGTAGAGCGTCGGTGCGGGTGAGAGGACGACGTCGTGGTTCTGGTTCGCGGCCTCGACCGCGCCCTTCTCGCCCCGCCACGACATCACCGATGCGGAGGCGGGGAGGCCGCCTTCGAGGATTTCGTCCCAGCCGATCAGGCGGCGGCCCTTGCTGGCGAGATATTCGCCGAACTGGTCGATCATCCAGCTCTGCAGGCCATTCTCGTCCTTGATCCCGA
Organism: Sphingomonas sp. Ant20; assembly: GCF_000783375.1. Lineage (NCBI taxonomy): Bacteria > Pseudomonadati > Pseudomonadota > Alphaproteobacteria > Sphingomonadales > Sphingomonadaceae > Sphingomonas > Sphingomonas sp. Ant20. The sequence continues at coordinate 22,415 of NZ_JRVI01000010.1, read as the reverse complement.
GCTTGACCATCTGCGCCTGGACTTCGGGGCTGCGTTCCCACTGATCCTTGACCGCCTCGTCACCGCCGAGATGGACATAGGTGCCAGGGAAGACCGCCATGATCTCGTCGAGCACCGTCTTGACGAAGGCGATGCCCTTGGGGCCGGGATTGAAGAGATAGGGGTTCACGCCCCAGTCGCTGCTGACCTTCGGCGTGTCGCCGAGGACGCCGAGGTCGGGATAGGCCGCGACGAGCGCCTGCGCGTGGCCGGGCAGGTCGATCTCGGGGACGACGACGATGCCGCGCTCGGTCGCATAGGCGACGAGCTTGCGCAGCTCGTCCTGCGTGTAGAAGCCGCCGACCTGCGTGCCAGGCGCCTTGCCGGTCGAGGGGGACGTCCGGACGCTGCCGATCGCGGTCAGCCGGGGATAGGCCTTGACCTCGAACCGCCAGCCCTGATCGTCGGTGAGGTGGAGATGGAGCGTGTTGAGCTTCACCGACGCCATCTGGTCGACGATCGCATAGAGCGAGGGCAGCGACTGGAAATGCCGCGCGGTATCGATCATCAGCCCGCGCCAGCCGAAGCGGGGGGCATCGTCGATCGTGACCGCTTGAATCCGGACGGGCTGGCCGAACGCGCGATCGGGGCTGATCAGCTGCGCCAGCGTCATCGCGCCATAGACGAGCCCGGCATCGCCCGACGCCGCGATCCGCACGCCGGACGCATCGACCGTCAGGCGATAGGCTTCCGCACCCTTGATCGTCGGATCGCGGTCGATGCGGATCATGCCGCGCGCGCCGGTCGCCAGCGTCAGGCCGCGTTCGGTCTTCACATGGGCGAGGAGCAGACGGGCGGCGGCGGTGGTGCCGGCATCGCCGGGATCGGCGGACACCGTGCTGCCGTCGCGATCGTCACGGTGCCGGTTCCGCGCGTCATCGCTGCGGGTTGCGGGACGAGTGGCAGGCGGTCCTGGGCATCGGCCAAACCGGTGGTGCCGAGCATCATGCCGGTCGCGATAAGCGCGCATCCGAAACGAGGGGGTGCGTTTGACCGCATGATTTCTGCTCCCGGTAACCGGCTCCTCACGGCCGCTGGTCGGGGAATGTAACCAATATAGGTCCAGACACAAGCCGTTGATTGGCCGGCGTCCTGAAAGCAGGCCCCGAGCCTCCGCAAAGTTTGCCAGGGTTTCAGCCGATCTGACAGCATCGACCCGTTTTGGACGGAAATACCAATATAATCCTTGGCGTCGGTCTGGTTGCCGCGCGGCTGTGCTTTGGCTATCCTCCCGCGCCAGGACAGGGTGTGGCGCGCTTCGGGCTGCCAGTCAAAGGGGGGTACATGGCGTTTTCCGATGATATCGGACGCTTTCGCAAGGGCAATCCGTCGCCGCTCTATCTTCAGTTGCAGGATCTGATCCGCAACGCGATCGGCGAGAAGCTGCTCGTCCAGGGCAATGCGATCCCCGCCGAACGCGATCTGGCGATCGAATATGACGTCTCGCGCATCACCGTGCGCAAGGCGATCGGCGGGCTCGTCGAGGAAGGGCTGCTGACGCGGCGCCGGGGTGCGGGCACGTTCGTCGCCGGTCGCGTCGAAAAGAGCTTCTCGAAACTGTCGTCGTTCAGCGAGGACATGGCGGCACGCGGCCGGACATCGAGCAGCACCTGGATCTCGCGATCGGCGGGCCAGGTGAACCCCGAAGAGGCGATGGCGCTCGGCCTGTCGCCGGGCGCGCCGGTGTTCCGCTTCAACCGCATCCGCTATGCCGACGAGGAGCGATGGCGCTCGAATTCTCGACCATCGCGGGCTATTGCCTGACCTCGGTCGATGGCGTGACGGACTCGCTCTATGCCGCCCTCGAAGCGGCGGGGAGCCGACCGGTGCGCGCGCTGCAGCGGCTGCGGGCGGTGCCGTTCGGCGGCGAGCATGCGCGGATGCTGGGGGTCGATGCCGGTCATGCCGGGCTGCTGATCGAACGCCGCGGCTTCCTGCGCGACGGACGCGCGGCTGAATTCACGCGCTCCTATTACCGCGGCGACGCCTATGACTTCGTCGCCGAACTGGCCGACATCTGATCCGTTACACCGAAAGACTGCCATGAACCGACGCCAGCTCCTCATCGGCACGGCGGGCGCCGGTGTCGGCTTCGTCGTCCGCCCGACCGACGCCTTTGCCGCTGCCGGGGCGGGCCCAGGTCGGCAGGCAGGCGAGGCCGGCGCGTTGCCGATGCCCGCGCCGTCGCGGATACTGCCGCCCGCGATGCATGTTCAGGATCCGTCCTGCACCCGGATCGAACGCGGCTGGGTGTTTCATGAAGGCGATGTCGCGACGCCCGCGCCGAGGGGCATAATGCGACCTATCTGAGCGTGAAGGCGGGCAATGCGCTTGGCGCCGCGGCGATGGCGTTCGACGATTCGGACTGGACGCCGGTCCGGTTGCCGCACGACTGGGCGTCCGCGCAGCCGTTCGAGCGCGATGCGAATATCTCGCAGGGCTATCGCCGGCGCGGGATCGGCTGGTACCGGCGAACGCTGCGGCTGGAGGCGGACGATCGCGGCAAGACGATCGCGCTGCGGTTCGACGGGATCGCGAGCAACGCGACGATCTGGGTCAATGGCAGCGTCGTCGCGCACAACTGGTCCGCCTATAACAGCGTCGAGATCGACTTGACCCCGTTTGCGCGGTTCGGCGACGACCTGAACATGATCGTCGTGCGCGTCGACGCGACCGCGATGGAAGGCTGGTGGTACGAAGGCGCTGGCCTGTACCGGCATGTCTGGCTGATCCGGCGCGGGCCGGTCGCGATCGTCACCGACGGCGTGCACTGCGATCCGCGACGCGACCCGGCGGGGGGCTGGCACGTGCCGGTCGCGGTGACGATCGGCAGCATCGCGCGGGCTGCGGTCGGCGTGACGATCGAGACGATCTTGCTCGACCCGGACGGCAAGCCGGTTGCGACGGCACGCGCGGCGGCGACCGTCGCGCCGCTCGATCCGGTGGTGACGACGCTGACGATGCCGGTGACGGCGCCCCGCTTGTGGTCGATCGAGACCCCGACGCTTTACACTGTCCTCACGCGCGTGATGCGAGACGGCAGCGTCATTGACGAGCGGCGGACACGCGTGGGGTTCCGGACGATCCGCTTCGATGCGGACAGGGGCTTCTTCCTGAACGCTCAGCCGGTGAAGCTGAAGGGCGTGTGCCTGCATCAGGATCACGCGGGCGTCGGCACCGCTATTCCCGACGGGCTGGTCCGCTGGCGGCTCGAACGGCTCAAGGCGATGGGCTGCAACGCGATCCGCTGTTCGCACAATGCCCCGGCGGCCGAACTGCTCGACCTCTGCGACGAGATGGGGTTCGTCGTGATGGACGAGAACCGCCAGTTCAATCCCGCGCCCGACTATATGGCGCAACTCGAATGGATGGTGCGGCGCGATCGCAACCATCCGAGCGTGATCCTGTGGTCGGTGTTCAACGAGGAGCCGATGCAGGGGACGGAGGCCGGCGTCGAGATGCTCCGGCGGATGGTCCATGCGACGCACGCGCTCGACGACAGCCGGCCGGTGACCGCTGCGATGAACGGCGCCTTTTTCGATCCCGTCAACGTCTCGAGCGAAATCGATGTGACGGGGTTCAATTACTATCAGGGCGATTATGATCGCTTCCACCAGCTCAACCCGACCAAGCCGATCACGAGCTCGGAGGATACGAGCGCCTATGAGACGCGTGGGGCCTTTGCCAGCGATCCGGCGCGGCATGTCCAGTCGTCCTATGACGTCGAGGCGGCAAGCTGGGGGGATACGCATCGCGGTACCTGGAAGAAGATCGCCGAGCGGCCGTTCGTCGCGGGCGGCTTCGTGTGGACGGGGTTCGATTATCACGGCGAGCCGACCCCGCATGAATGGCCGACGATCTCGAGCTTCTTCGGCATCCTCGACCTGTGCGGTTTTCCCAAGACCGCGTTCGACATCCACCGCGCGCACTGGGTCGATACCGCGCCGGTGGTGAGCATCACCCCGCACTGGACCTGGCCGGGGCGGGAAGGCCAGCCGGTCACGCTGCTGGTGATGAGCAACGCCGAGCGCGTCGAGGTCCGGCTGAACGGCCGGGTGGTCGGGGAGGCGGCGGTCGACCGGATCATGGGGAATGAATTCGTCGTGCCCTATGCGCCCGGGCGGATCGAGGTGATCGCGCGGCGCGGCGGTTCGCAGGTAGCGCGCGCGGCGCATGAGACCGCCGGGCCGCCGGTCGCGTTGCGGCTGACCCCGGCGCGGACCGTGATGGCAGGCGATGGCGAGGACGCGCAGCCGGTGACGATCGATGCGGTCGATGCGGCAGGACGCCATGTGCCGACCGCCAACCTGCCGACGCGGTTCGCGGTCGAGGGGGCGGCGATCATCGGGATCGGCAATGGCGATCCGAACAGCCATGAGAGCGAGAAGGGCAATGCCCGATCACTGTTCAACGGCCTCGCGCAGGTCATCGTCCAGGCGGGCGAGGGGCGAGGGCGGATCGTGATGACCGCGACCGCGCCGGGCCTGAAGCCGGCGCGGCTGACGATCGACCGCGCGGGTCTCGCACCGCCTGCGCAGGTTGCCGTGACGCTAGCTGCGATGGCGATCCGCGAGTGGCGGCGTTCGCCGGCGATGACGGCGCGGCCCGATCCGGCGCTGGCACCGGTCGATGGCGATAATAACAGCTGGGCGTTCGTACGCAGCGGGACGCGAGTCGACCCGGATCGTGCGGGCCGCTGGCGCATCTATCGCACGACGGTCACGCCGTGGCGGCGGGTTGCGCAGGAGGGGGGCGTGATCCGCTTTGCAGCGATCGCCGGGCGTGCGGAGCTATGGGTCGACGGCACGCGGCTTGCGGTAAAGGACGCCGCATCGGTCGGACCGTTGGAGGCGGCGGTGCCGCCGGGCGGCGGCGTGCGGACGATCGCGGTGCTGGTCGAGGCGGCGCCGGGCGTCGTGTCCGGGCTCGTCGGCGGCGTGACGCTGGAGCCGCGCGCACGATAACGAGGGCGGTGCCGTGCCGCCCGTCCCCCCGGCCGATGCCGCAGGGGACAGGCGGAATGGGCGTCAGGCGGCTGTGTGGATCAGCGTCGCGAGCGTCGCGTCGGTCCCGAGCAGGTGCAACTGACCGGCAGCGGGGCGTGCGGTGGCGCGGAGCCCGAGCCGTGCAAGCCGCGGTTCGTCGATCGCCGCAGCGTCGGCCACTTCGATCCGCACCCGACCGGGGTGGCGGCTCGCGGTGACGACATTGCCCTCGCCCCCGAGTGCGGCAAAGGCCGCTTCCGACAGCCGCACCGCGGTGGTGTCTGGCACGGGTGCGGCAGTCGCAGCGGGCGCAGCGCTGGCGATAACCGCCGGACCGCCCAAGGCCAGCGCATCGCGGATCTCGACCGCGACCACATCCGCGATCGGGCCGAGCACGACCTGCAGCGCGGCGTTCGATGGGCGCAGGATACCGCGCGCGCCGAGCGCCTTGAGAGCCGCGTCGTCGACCGCGGACTGATCGACGACGATCAGACGCAGTCGCGTCGTGCAGGCGCTGACGGTGGTCAGGTTCCCACCGCCGCCAAGCGCCTGTGCGAATGCCGCGCCACGACCGCCTGCTACCGGTGCGGCAGCTGCAACGCTGGCCTCTGCTTCCCGGCCCGGGGTGGCGAGGTCGAACTTGCGGATGAAGAAACGGAACAGCCCGTAATACAGCGCGAAATAGACCGCACCGACGGGGAGCAGCAGCAACGGCCGCGTCGCCTTGCCATAGTTGAGGACATAATCGAGCAGTCCCGCCGAGAAGCCGAAGCCGAGCTTCACGCCCAGCGCGTTCATCAACGCCATCGACAGCCCGGTCAGCACCGCATGGACCGCATAGAGAAGCGGTGCGAGGAACATGAAGCTGAACTCGATCGGCTCGGTCACGCCGGTCAGCGCGGAGGTCAGCGCGAGGCTGAACAACATGCCGCCGACGGCCTTGCGCCGTTCGGGAAGCGCGGCGTGGTACATGGCGAGACACGCGGCGGGCAGGCCGAACATCATGACCGGGAAGAACCCGGCCATGAACGCGCCGGCATCGGGATCGCCTGCGAAGAAGCGCCGCAGATCGCCGGTCGTGCCTTGATAATCTCCGGCGACGAACCAGACGATGTTGTTGACCAGATGATGCAGGCCGGTGACGAGCAGCAGCCGGTTGAACAGGCCGAAGAGGAACAAGCCGATCGCACCGCTGCCGCTGACCGCCAGGCTAAGCTGCTCGACGCCCGCGTTCAGGATGCCGAAGCCCATCCCGAAGATGACCGCGAAAACCAGCCCGGCAACGCCGCTGACGATCGGAACGAACCGACGTCCGCCGAAAAAGGCGAGATATTCCGGCAGTTTGATCGCCGAGAATCGATTGTAGAGCAGCCCGCCAGCGAGCCCGGACAGGATCCCGATCGGCACGTCGAGCCGCGCGATCGCCTTGGCCTTCCAGGCTGCGGCGACAATCTCGAGCGTCGGGGTCGCTATCCCCGCGACGACGTCGGCGGGGACGGATAGGAACACCTTGCCCGCTTCGGTCGCGACGAGGAAGCACACGACACCCGCCAGACAGGCCGCCCCGTTGCCGTCACGTGCGAAGCCGGTCGCGACACCGATCGCGAACAACAGCCCGAGATGCGAGAAGATCGCGTCCCCGGCTGCGCTCAGGAACGCGATGTCGAGCAGATCGGGCTGGCCGAGACGCAGCAACAGGCCGGCGATCGGCAACACCGCGATCGGCAGCATGAGCGCACGGCCGAGCGGCTGCAGGGCTTCGAGTATCGACTTCATGCGGCAAACTCCCGGGCGAGCGTTCGGACTTGGGCGGCGGAGGTGCAGGCGAGGCACGCGGTCGCGTGCGCGCGGCAGGCATCCATGCCGAGCGTGGCGACCAGCGCCTTGATCTCCGGAATGATCGCCGGTGCGCAGGAGAGTTCGGTGACGCCGAGGCCGATCAGGATCGGTACGGCAAGCGGTTCGGAGGCCAACCCCCCGCAGACGCCGGTCCAGCGTCCATGGACCGCGCCACCCTTGCAGGTCTGCGCGATGAGGCGGAGGACGGCGGGATGGAGCCCGTCGATACCCGACGCGACCGCCGGATTTCCGCGATCCATCGCCAGCGTATATTGGGTGAGATCATTGGTGCCGACCGACAGGAACTCCGCCTCGCTGGCGATCAGATCCGCGGTCACCGCCGCGGCGGGAGTCTCGATCATGACGCCAACCGGGACGCGATCGGGCAGATCGAGCTCGGCGGCGATCCGGTCGACCGCGGCGCGGACTGCGCGCAGCTCGTCGAGGCTGGCGATCATCGGCACCATGATCCGGCACTGACCCGTGGGGCGTACCGAAAGAATCGCGCGAACCTGATCCTCGAGCATCTGCGGATAGGCGAGCCCGACGCGGATGCCGCGCAGGCCCAGCGCTGGGTTTTCCTCGGCATCCATCGGCAGATAGGGCGCGGGCTTGTCGCCGCCGATATCGAGCAGCCGGACGATCAGCGGGCGACCGTCGAGCGCGTCGGCGATCGCCTGATAGTCGGCGGTCTGTTCGGCAACGCTCGGCGCGGACTCGCGTTCGAGGAACAGGAATTCGGTGCGGAGAAGGCCGGAGCCCTCCGCCCCGTTGTCGCGCGCGAGACGGGCATCGCCGATCGATCCGAGATTGGCGAACGCCTCGATCCGCGTCCCGTCGGCCATGCGGCAGAGTTCGCCGGCGCGCGCGAGCATGTCGGCGCGGCGCATCTCGGCCTGCGCAAGCCGGACCTGTGCGGCGACAAGCGTGTCCGCGTCGGGATCGACGCGCATGAGCCCTTCGCTCGCCTCGAGGATGACGGGCGTGCCGTCCGCCAGCGGGGCAAGCGCGGGGCCGACCGCGACCAGAGCGGGCAGGCCGATCGTCGCGGCGAGGATGGCGACATGCGACGTCGGCCCACCGCGCGCGACGCACAGGCCGATGACCGTCGCGCGGTCGAGCGCGAGAATGTCGGATGGCAGCAGGTCGTCGGCGAGCAGGATCGTCTCAGGCGGAAAGACCGGGACGGTCGTCTCGACGCCTTCGAGGACCGCCAGCAGCTGGCGTTCGAGGTCGAGCATGTCGTCCGCGCGCTCGGCAAGCCGTGCATCGGTGCCGGCACGCAACGCGTCGGCAAGCGGCCGGATCGTGGCGCGCCAGGCGTGGCCCGCGCTCTTGCCCGCGGCGATCTGCGACTGCGTCCCGTCGCGGAGCGCGGGATCGTCGAGCATCGCCGCATGCGCCTCGACGATCGCCTTCTGCGCGCCCGCGCTATGGCGGGTCTGCTCGGCAAGCCGCGCGGCGAGCGTCGTGATCGCGCTCGCGAACCGCTCATTCTCGACGGCGATGCCCTGGCCCTGTTCGGAAACCACGATCTCGGCATGGCGGAACCAGCGCGCCTTGCCGACCGCGAGGCCCGGTGCAGCGGTCACGCCGAGCAGTGCGCCGTCGATCGCCGCACGCACCGGGCTGGCTGCTGCCGGGGCCGGGGCGGGTGCGGGAGTGGTCTCGTCCATGCCGCTGAGGATCAGCGCCGCGATCGCGTCGAGCGCGTCGGCGGCGTCGGGCCCGCGCACCGAGCGTGATCGGGTCGTTGTACCGCACCCCGAGCGCGAGCAGCCCGATCGGGCTGAGAATGCTGGACGTGTTCGCATCGCGCGTGACCGTGACGTCCGCGGTATAGCGTTTCGCGAGCGCCCCGAGCCGCGCGGCGGGGCGCGCGTGAATCCCGTGCGCAAGCGGCACGGTGATCGTCCGCGTCAGGATTTCGCCCGAGGCCGCGCCACCTGCGACTGCGTCGGGCCGGATGTCGGCTACCGGTTCGATCGTCATCAGCGGGTCGCCGAGCGCGACCTCCCGGTCGGTCGTGCACTGCGTGATGGCGAACCGGTCGGGGTTTACGACGATAATCGGCGTGACGACGGCGCGTGCCTCGCGGACGAGCAGGTCGAGATCGAAGCGGATCAGCGGCGCGCCCGTAACGACCCTGTCGCCGACCGCGACGCAGGGCGAGAAGCCCCGACCACCGAGCGCGACGGTATCGAGCCCGATATGGATCAGGATCTCCGCGCCTTCCGCAGTGCGCAGCGTGATCGCATGGCCGCTGTCGAGCAGCGTCAGCACGGTCGCGTCACAGGCGCGTAGAGCCCGTCGCCGGTCGGATCGATCGCGACGCCGTCCCCCAGCATGCGGTCGGCGAAGACCGCGTCGGGGACCTGATCGATGGGCAGCGCCCAACCCTGCATCGGCGCGCTCAGGAGGATGGGAGCCATGGGGTCGTCCTTGGTGCCGTAAGGGGGGTAAAGCGGGGCGCGGTCAGGCGGACGGAACGCCGCCGAACCAGGTGCCCAGGGGGTGGAGATCGTGCGTCAGCCGCACCCAGTCGGCACGCTGCCCGGGCGCAAGCGCCCCGCGCGTGTCCGACAGGCCGAGAAACGCAGCCGGATAGGTCGACGCCATCGCGGCGGCGACTTCGGGCGCAAGGTCGAGCCGCGCGACCGCATTGCGAACAGCACCGGTCATGTCGAGATCCGATCCCGCCAGCGTGCCGTCCGCGCCGACGCAGCGGCCATCCTCGACATGGATCGGCCGCCCCTGGATCGTGAAGGACTTATCCGCCGCGCCGACACAGGGCATCGCGTCGGAGACGAGCATGAACCGGTCATGCGGGCGGCTGCGCAATGCGATCCGCAACGCGGCGTCATCGACGTGAAAGCCGTCGACGATGATCCCGCAATAGACCGACTGGTCGTCGAGCGCTGCGCCGACCACGCCGGGCGCGCGGTGGATCAGCGGCGACATCGCGTTGAACAGATGCGTGACGCCGGTGATGCCCGCAGCGATGCCCGCGGCGGCGGTTGCGTAGCTCGCGTCGCTGTGACCGATGCTGACCAGCACTCCGGCGGCGGTGAGCGCGGCGACCTGATCGGCGGTGACGCGTTCGGGCGCGAGTGTCAGCATGACGCGGCCGCGGCGGGGACGCGTCATCAGTTCCATCAGATCGTCGTCGAGATCCTGGAAGCGCGACGCATCATGGATGCCCTTGCGGGCCGCACTGATGACCGGACCCTCGACATGAATGCCGACCACGCCCGGCACGCCGGCATCGATCGCGGCGTCAACCGCATCGAGCGCACGCGCGATCACGTCGGGCGTGTCGCTGATCAGCGTCACCATGAACGCGGTCGTGCCGTAACGGGCATGCGCCGCACCGATGGCGGCGATCCCCTCGACCGTGGTGGCATCGTTGAACAGCACGCCGCCGCCGCCATTGACCTGCGTGTCGACGAAGCCGGGCATGATCCAGCCCCCGTCGAGGTCGATTGTCTCCACGGCCGTGCCCGTAGCGGGCGCCGCGTCGAGGCTGACGATCCGGCCGTCTTCGACGACCATCGTCGCGTCGGTGAGAACAGCGGCCGGCGTGACGATATGGCCGTTGGAAAACCGGAAAGTCGTCATAGCGTGCGCGTGACCTTGGCAAGATGCGAGGGCGCGTCGGGATCGAACCCGCGCGCCACGGAAAGGGCGTTGACGAGCTTGTAGAAGCTCTGGATCATCAGGACCGGCTCGATTGCCGGATGCGCGGTGAGCGCGGGCAGCGTCGCGTCGCCAGCCTGCGCGTCGCGTGCGGCATCGGCCAGCAGAACGCAGGCGCCGCGCCCCGCAAACTCTGCCGCGGCGTCGCGCACGCCGTCGCCGGCCGCGTCGGAGGTCGCCAGCGCGAGTAAGGGGAAACCATCCTCGACGAGCTGCATCGGGCCGTGGCGCACCTCGGCCGAGCTGAAGCTCTCGGCGTGAAGCGCGCAGGTTTCCTTCATCTTCAGCGCCGCCTCGTTGGCGATGCCGAAGCCCGTTCCGCGCGCGATGACGAAGAGGTTGGTGGCGGTACGCAACGGTGCGATCGCGCTTGACCAGTCGAGCGCCCATGCGCGCTCCAGGTCAGCGGGGAGTGCCGCCACCGCGTCGCGCAACGCATCGTCGTCGGCCCATTCCGCGGTGAGTGCCGCCAGCGCCGCCAGCGCGCAGATATAGGATTTGGTCGCAGCGACCGAGCGCTCGGGACCGGCCTTGAGCGCGATCAGCGTGTCGGCGGCGGCGGCGAGCGGCGACGTCTCGTCATTGACCAGCGCGACGACATGCGCGCCGCCTGCCTTCATCGAGGCGACCGTCGCGAGCAGATCGGGGCTGCGGCCGCTTTGCGAGATGGCGATGCAAAGCGTCGTCTGCGCGGAAAGCTCTGCGTCATACAGCGACACGACCGAGGGGGCGGCGGCCGCGACCGGGATGCCGGTCTTCGTCCAGATCAGGTATTTGCCGTAAACCGCGGCGTGATCGGACGATCCGCGGGCGCAGGTAACGACCACCGCGGGCGGTGCGGCCCGCAGCTTTGCGCCGAGTGTCGTGAAGGCGTCGGCATTGGCCGCGAGCAGCCGGGCAACCGCGGCACCCGATTCCGCCGCTTCGCTGAACATCAGCGTGGCTTCCGGGTCGCGTGCCGCCAAGGGGGCGGGGGGGGGCGTTGGTCATGACAGCTCGCTCTCAGGATCTTGCACGGTGACCGTATGGCGGCCTTCGTCGTTGGATTATGCCAAGCGTAAGTTATAGATTGGTCTTATTCAAGCGTGTGTTTCTGCGTAAGCATATGTGACAGCTGGCGGATGCGGTCCGTACTGGTCGCGGTGCGGTTCGGCGCGGCGAAACCGAATCGCACGTCCACCGGATCGGCACCGCCGGCGATCGGCTGACGGCACGAGGCGTGGACTTCGGTGATGCCGGTGCGCAGCAGTGCAGGCAGTGATTGCGGGGAAACGCCGCTGCCCGCGAGGATGATGATGCGTCCGGCGGCTTGGCGATGCAGGTCAGCCACTGCCTCGACCCCGTCGATCGCCTTGGGCGTCCCACCCGAGGTGAGAACCCGGTCGAAGCCGAGTTCGATCGCGGTGTCGAGCGCGGCGCCAAGATCGGAGCACACATCGAAGGCGCGGTGCAGCGTCAGCGACAGCGGTCTGCCGCGCTCGCTGCCGAGCATCCGTGCGTGCGCGATCAGCTTGGCCAGAGTTGCCGCGTCGAGCCGGTAGTCGGCCAGGGTTGCGCCGATCACGATGCCCGCGAGCCCGGCGTGCGCAGCGGTGACGATATCGTCGGCGATCAGCGCGATTTCGCGCGGGGTGTAGGCGAAACCGCCCTCACGCGGGCGCACGAGCAGGTGCGCGGGGAGGGGGCCCTGCGCCGCCGCGCGGATCAGCGACGCAGGCGGCGTCAAGCCGCCGACTGCGAGCGCGGCGCACAGCTCGATCCGGTCGCGCCGCCCTCCACCGCGCATCGATGCCGTCGAGATCCTCGACACAGACTTCGAGCGTCATGGCGTCGCGCATCATGTGGTCAGCTCGCGAACAAGGCGCGCGCCTTCAGCACCGTGGTGCTGCCGCGCGCGTCGGTGACGGCGTAGGTAAAGCCCGGCAACAGGCAGAAGGCCCCGACCGCGCCCTTTGTATCGAGCGCGAGGAAGCCGACCTGCACGCCGCGTATCGCGTCGCCGCGCAGCCGCGCGATGTGGCGGACCACCTCTTCGCAGGCCTGTTGCGGTGACGCGCCCGCGCGCATCGATGCGACGACGCGCGCCGACCCTGCGACACGCGTGACCTCCTCGCCCAGCCCGGTCGAGGTCGCGCCGCCGACGCCGGCCTCTACATAGAGTCCCGATCCGACCTGTGGCGAATCACCGACCCGGCCGCGCATCTTGAACGCCATGCCCGATGTGGTGCAGGCGCCGGCCATCCGCCCCGTCGGATCGCGCATCAGCAGGCCGATCGTGTCATGGTCGAGCGCGCCACCGGGCGTCCGCGTGATGCGGTTCTCGCTATTGGCCTCGGGGCGATAATCCGCGGTCTTCAGCCAGTCGCGCCACGCCTTTTCCGCCTCGGGCGTCAGCAGCGACTCTTGCTTAAAGCCCTGGTCACGCGCGAACCGCGTCGCGCCTTCGCCGACGAGCATGGTATGCGGTGTCCGCTCCATCACCCGCCGCGCGACGGAGATCGCGTGCATCGTGTTCTCGAGCGCTGCGACTGCGCCGACGCCGCCCGCATCATCCATGATGACCGCATCGAGCGTGACATGGCCGTCGCGGTCGGGATAGCCCGAATAGCCGACGCTGTGATTGTCCGGATCGGCTTCGGGGACCATCGCGCCGGCCTCGACCGAGTCGATCAGCGATCCGCCGGCGCGTCTGCGGGCAAAAGCGGCGGCGTTGGCTGCAGCACCGAAATCCCAGGTCGACACGATCAGCGCAGGCGCAGGGCCGCCGGTTGCGGCGCGCGCGCGGGCGATCGGCGCAACAAAGGGCAGGGCCGCTCCAATACCACCAAACGCGGTCAGCAACGATCGTCTCGTCTTCATCAGCAGCCCCCTGTTGTCACCCTGGCGCCCAGTCGTATCGCAAGTCACGGCAGTCGACCAGTCGTATGGCCATTATACAACATCCGGTCCGAAACGTTACACAGTGGTCTTACTAAGGTATTGACTGAGACCCGATTATGACCAAAACCTTACGAAGGAGACGGGGGCAGGCGACAACGCTGGCCCAAACAAGGGTTTTTAGTATGAACGTGCGTAATTCGGCGTCTTATATGGCGCTTGCGGGGGCACTGATGGTGTCCGCGACCCCGGCGATTGGACAGGTCACGCCGGCACAGGCCGAGGCTACCACGCCCGCGGAGGCCAAGGTCGAGGCGGATGCGGCGACCGCGACCAGCGCCGTCGACGCGCCGCCTGCCGAAGACCGCGCTGGCGGGGGCGACATCGTCGTGACCGGATCGCGCATCCAGCGTCCGAACATGACCTCCGCCGCACCGATCACCTCGGTCACCTCGCAGGACATCCGCGCCCAGGCTGCGGTCAATGTCGAGGACGTCCTCAACCGCCTGCCGCAGGTCGCGCCCGACAGCCAGCAGACCTATAATGATTCGGACGGCCGGCAGCGGATCAAGCTGCGCAGCCTCGGGTTCGAGCGGACGCTCGTCCTCATCGACGGCAAGCGCCTCGGCACGCAGAACGGGCAGGACGTGGGCATCATCCCGCCGTCGCTGCTTGAGCGCGTCGACGTCCTGACCGGTGGTGCGTCGTCGGTCTACGGGTCCGATGCCGTCGCCGGCGTCGTCAACTTCGTCCTGAAGAAGGATTTCGAAGGCATCCAGCTCGACGGAAACTATAATTTCTACAACCACAACAACAAGGACACGGTGGTCTCGTCGCTGGCACGCGCAGCCGGCTTCAACAGCCCGCGCGGCCTGACCAACGATGGCGGCCGCGCCGACGTCACGCTGACCGCGGGCAAGAAGTTCTTCGACGGGGCGCTGCGGATAAACGGCTTCGTCAACTACAAGCATACCGACGAGGTCCTGCTGTCCGAGCGGTCTAACTCGGGCTGCTACCTTACGCAGACGAGCCTCAACGCGCCGATCTCGTGCGGCCTGACGCCGAGCAGCTCGACGAGCGGCCTGATTTCGCCGCTCGACAGCAAGGGCGTCGCGACGGGGCAGTATGTCAACAACCCCAATGGCACGCGCACCTTCGTGCCGTTCGGCACCGGCGCGGGCAATGCGTCGAACTATTTCAGCAACTATGCCTATCAGCGCCCGTCCGAGCGCGTGAATGCGGGTGGCTTCGTCAGCCTCGACGTCGCGCCGGACGCCGAAGTCTATGCATCGGGCATCTGGTTCCGCGACAAGTCGTATAACAACTACCCGGCGATCGCGGGCGGCAACGTCCAGGTGAACTGCAACAATCCGTTCCTGTCGGCTTCGCAGGCCAGCACGATCTGCGGTGCGGCAGCGGGTACCGCGGCGTTTGCGCCGATCGACATCCGCTATCGCCTTGGCGAGGGCAATGACCAGCCGGACAGCTATCTGAACACCGGTCTGCGCCTGACCGGCGGCCTGCGCGGCAAGGCTGGCGATGCATGGACCTATGACATTGGCGGCGTCTATGCGCGCAACAAGCAGGACTACACGCCGAGCTTCGTCAACGCGGCCAATCTGCGGAATTCGCTGAACGTGGGCGGGACGCTCGCGGCACCGACCTGCGCAGGGACCACGGACGCCGCCTGCGTGCCGTTCGACGCGTTCAGCGCGGGCAACACTAATCCGGCGCTGATCGACTATCTCTACGACCGCGGCACGTCGACCACGATCGGTACGCTGTATGACGTGCAGGCGAACATCACCGGCGATCTCGGCAAGTACGGTGTCACCTCGCCGTTCGCCGAGCAGGGCGTCGCAATCGCGCTCGGCACCGAATATCGCAAGGATACGCTGAAATCGACCGCCGACAGCGTCTACCGCGCCGGGCTTGGTGGCAATGACACCTATCTCAAGCAGGACGTCTGGGAGGCCAATATCGAGGTCCAGGCGCCGCTGATCGAGCACAAGCCGTTCGCGGAACTTTTGCAGGCCAATGGTGGCTATCGCGTTTCGAAGTACAGCAGCAATTCGAGCAGCTTCAACACGTGGAAGATCGAGGGCATTTACGCCCCGGTCAGCGACCTGACGTTCCGCGCCTCGTTCAACAAGGCGCAGCGCGCGCCGACCGTGACCGAGATCCGGCAGGCGACCAATGTCGATTTTGCCCGTGGCGGATCGGGCACGTTCAACGATTTCTGCGCACCGACCGTGACGACCAACGCCGCTGGCGGCGTGACCTATGGCACGCCCGTCGCCTCGCGTGAGGTCTGCCGCGCGACCGGCCTGTCCGACGCGCTGTACGGCAGCCCGACGCTGATCTGTCCGGGGGATGCATCGACGGGGGCGACCGGATGTACGGTTCGCTCGGGCGGTTTCGAAGCCGATCCCGAAACGGCTTATACCCAGACCTATGGCCTGATCGTGAAGCCGCGCTTCGTGCCCGGGCTCGTCTTCTCGGTCGATCGCTACAAGATCAAGATCGACGACTCGCTCGGCTATAACGACTTCAGCTATTACACCGATGGCTGTCAGCGTTCGAACGGCGACGCGTTCTTCTGCCAGGGCATCGTCCGCAATCCCGGCACCGGCACGCTCTACTCGAACGCGGCGAGCAACCCGACGACCGGCTTCATCCGCCAGGGCACGACCAACTTCTACAAGTCGATCGCCCGCGGCTATGACTTCCAGGCGCAGTACACGCTCGATCTCGCCAGCGTCGGCAAGATCGACTGGAACTTCAACGGCTCGCTGACGACCTTTGCAGGTGGTCAGGACTCGCCGGTCCAGCCGACCCGCAACTGCGCAGGCTATTACGGCAATGGCTGCGGTCAGCTGATCCCGAAATGGTCGCACGGCCTGCGCGCGACCTATACGACGGTCGACAAGGGGTTCAGCGCGTCGTTCAACTGGCGCTATGTCGGTTCGCTGACGAATGCGGACAATTCGGGTGATCCGGCGATCGGCGGCACGCCCGAGCGCGAGCGGACCAGCTATTTCCGCGTCTCGCCGAAGAGCTATTTCGATCTCGCGCTCAACTTTGCGATCGACAAGGCGTTCTCGCTGCGCCTGATCGCGAACAACCTGCTCGACAAGAGCGCGCCGATCGTCCCCGATTCCTACAATGTCGCGCTGGCACGGACCAACACGATCCCGCAGCGCTACGACTCGCTTGGTCGCAACCTGGCGGTTGGTGCCACCGTCCGGTTCTGATCCCGTACCCCCACCTCAAGGCCCGCCGGAAACGGCGGGCCTTTTTTTTTTTTTTTTATGCGCGCGTTCGGGGATGAAGAGGCGGGTTCGTGCTTGCGGGCGTGGATCGCATGGTCTAGCGAAACCGCCGCTGCCCGGGGCTTGAAGCCTGCAGGGCGGTCGTGCGGGTGTGGTGGAATTGGTAGACGCGCTGGACTCAAAATCCTGTTCCGAAAGGAGTGCCGGTTCGACCCCGGCCACCCGCACCACCTTTACTGTTTAAGAGCCCGGGCGACCGAGACCAGTCGGCCCGGCTCCACGGCTACGAAGCCGGAAAAATCTGAACATCGTCGAAGCGAAGCCCCGCACGAGCGCCACGCTCGGGCAAGCGACCGCTCGTGTCGATCTCGACGGCGATGTCGTCGACACGCGCCTCGACGCGCCACGTACCACCCCGCTTGTGCACGGCGCCGACGACGATCGACAGCGCACCGGGATCGTCATCCCCCAATAGCGCCTCGTGCGGGCGGAAGTGCAGTTCGGCCGGTCCGTTGGCGAGCGCCTTCGGAGAAACGTCGAGCGCCTGTCCGTGATGCAGGACGCGGCCATCGACGACCGTCACCGGGATACGGTTGGTCTCCCCGACGAATTCGGAGACGAACGGCGTGGCGGGCATGTCATAGACTTCGCGCGGGGTCCCGATCTGTTCGATGACACCGCGGTTCATGATGACGACGCGGTCGGCAAGCTCGAGCGCCTCCTCCTGGTCATGCGTGACGAACACCGAGGTCAGGCCAAGCCGGTCGTGCAGCTCGCGCAGCCAGCGGCGCAGGTCCTTGCGGACCTTGGCATCGAGCGCGCCAAAGGGTTCGTCGAGCAGCAGCAGGCGGGGCTCGACTGCGAGCGCCCGCGCCAGCGCGACACGCTGGCGCTGACCGCCCGAGAGTTGTGCTGGATAGCGATGGCCAAGATCGGGCAGCTGGATCAGGTCGAGCAGTTCGGTGACGCGCGCGCGGATGTCTGCCTTTGCCGGGCGATCGCGGCGGGCACGGACGGTCAGGCCGAACGCGATGTTGTCGGCGACGGTCATGTGACGGAACAGCGCGTAGTTCTGGAACACGAAGCCGATCTGGCGTTCGGCAGCGGGCGTCCCGGTCATGTCGGCGCCGTCGAACAGGACATGGCCGCTATCGGGGAAGTCGAGCCCCGCGATCATGCGGAGCAGCGTCGTCTTGCCCGAGCCTGACGGGCCCAGCAGCGCGAGGAACTCGCCCGGACGCGCTTCCAGGCTGACGTCGTTCAGCGCGGCGAACTGGCCGAACCGCTTAGATACGGCGTCGATGACGATACTCAATGCGCACTCCTTGCCTGATGATAGCCGAACCGCCATTCGAGCAGGCTCTTCAACACGAGCGTGACGAGCGCGAGCGACGCGAGCAGCGATGCCACCGCAAACGCGCCGACGAAGTCATATTCGTTGTACAGGATCTCGACGTGGAGCGGCATGGTGTTGGTCAGGCCGCGGATATGGCCCGACACCACCGACACCGCGCCGAATTCGCCCATCGCACGCGCGTTGCAGAGCAGCACGCCGTAGAGCAGGCCCCAGCGGATATTGGGCAGGGTGACATGCCAGAAGGTCTGCCACCCCGACGCGCCGAGCGACACCGCGGCCTCTTCGTCGTCGCGACCCTGCTCGGCCATCAGCGGGATGATCTCGCGCGCGACGAACGGAAAGGTGACGAACACGGTGGCGAGCACGATGCCCGGCACCGCGAAGATGACCTTCCAGTTGTGCGCGATCAGCCACGGCCCGAACCAGCCCTGAGCGCCGAACATCAGTACGAAGATGAGGCCGGCGACGACGGGCGACACCGAGAAGGGCAGGTCGATGAGCGAGATCAGCAGGCTTTTCCCACGGAAGTCGAACTTGGTGATCGCCCAGGACGCGACGACGCCGAACACGCAGTTGAGCGGCACCGAAATCGCCGCGACCAGCAGGGTCAGCCGGATCGCCGCACGCGCGTCGGGCTGGCCGATTGCGTCGACGAACATCGGCCAGCCCTTGGCAAAGGCCTGAACGAACACGACGACGAGCGGCAGCGCGAGGAAGAGTGCGAGGAAGAGGAGACCGACGCCGATCAGGATCCGCCGGGCGACGGGGCTTTCGCTGGACGCGGCGCGGGTCATTTCGCGCTCCGCTTCGTACGCCACGCCTGGAGCAGATTGACCAGCAGCAGCATCGAGAAGGAGGCGACCAGCATGACGCACGCGATCGCGGTCGCGCCGGGATAGTCGAACTGTTCGAGCTGGGTGACGATCAGCAACGGCGCGATCTCCGACTTGTACGGCATGTTGCCCGCGATGAAGATGACCGAGCCATATTCGCCGACGCCGCGCGCGAAGGCGAGCGCGAAGCCGGTCAGGAGCGCGGGTGCGATGGCGGGCAGGATGACCCGGCTGAACGTCTGCCACCGGGTTGCCCCGAGCGTCGCTGCGGCTTCCTCGACATCGGCGCCGAGGTCGGCGAGCACGGGCTGGACCGAGCGCACGATGAACGGCAGGCCGATGAAGATGAGCGCGACGACGACGCCGAGCGGGGTGTAGGCGACGCGGATGCCGAGCGGTGCGAGCAGCGACCCGATCCAGCCGTTTTCGGCATAGAGCGACACCAGCGCGATGCCCGCGACCGCGGTCGGCAGCGCAAAGGGCAGGTCGACCGCGGCGTCGACGAACTTCTTGCCCGGAAACTCATAGCGCGCGAGGATCCAGGCGATCAGCAGGCCGAACACCGCGTTGACCGACGCGGCCAGCAGCGCGGTACCGAAGCTGAGCTTGTAGGCGGACAGCGCGCGCGCCGAGAGCCCGACCGCGACGAACCCGTCCCAGCCAAGCCCCGCCGCGCGCAGGAAGATCGTCGACAGCGGGATGAGCACGATCAGGCATAGCCAGACGATCGTCAGCCCCATCGTCAGCCCGAACCCGGGAATGACCGACCGTCGCGCGCGGCGAGCGCGGCCGGGCCTGGCGCCGAGGCGCGCGACGTCAGCCACCGACGAGGATCCGAACGATCGCATTCCCGATCAGCGCTTCGGACCCGAATAGATCCGGTCGAACACGCCGCCGTCTGCAAAGAAGCGGGCCTGCGCAACCTTCCATCCACCGAAATCGCGAATGGTGCGCATCTCGATCTTCGGGAACAACGTCGCATAGCGCGCCAGCACCGCAGGATCGCGGGGGCGATAATAGTTCTTGGCGACGATGTCCTGGCCCTCGGGCGTGTAGAGGAACCGGAGATAGGCCTCAGCGACCTTCTCGGTACCGTGCGCCTTGGCATTGGCGTCGACGACCGCGACCGATGGCTCGGCGAGCACCGAGATCGACGGCACGACGATGTCGAACTTGCCGCTGCCGAGTTCCTTTTCGGACAGGAACGCCTCGTTCTCCCAGGCGATCAGCACGTCGCCGAGCCCGCGCTCGACGAAGGTGGTGGTGGCGCCGCGTGCGCCCGAATCGAGGACCGGGACATGGCCGTAGAGCTGCGAGACATAGGCCTGCGCGGCGGCGTCGGATCCGCCCCCGGCCTTCTTCCCATAGGCCCAGGCCGCGAGGAAGTTCCAGCGTGCACCGCCGCTGGTCTTGGGGTTGGGCGTGATCACCTGGACGCCGGGTTTGACCAGATCGCTCCAGTCGCGAATCTGCTTGGGATTGCCCTTGCGGACCAGGAACACGATCGTCGACGTATAGGGCGCGCTGTTGTCGGGCAGGCGCGTTTCCCAGTTGGCGGGCAGCAGCTTCGCACGCTCGGCAATCGCATCGACGTCATAGGCGAGCGCCAGCGTGACGACGTCGGCGCCCAGGCCGTCGATCACCGCGCGCGACTGCTTGCCCGATCCGCCATGGCTCATGTTGAACCGCACCGTCTGGCCGGTGTCCTGCTTCCACTTGGCGGCGAACGCGGTGTTCACCGCCTTGTAGAGTTCGCGGGTCGGATCGTAGCTGACGTTGAGCAACTCGACCGATCCGTCCTTGCCCGTGCTCGAGGGCGACGAGCAGCCCGCGACGATCGCAGCAAGCGCCAGGCCGATATGCGTGCGGTTCAGTCTCATCCAGTCCCTCCGGTTCGCGTAATCCCTATCGCGTCGGTAGTGGTGGGGAATAGCCGCAAAGCTTGGCCATGCCAAAGCCTGGGTATCCGGCAGGCGTCACATCTGCAGCGGATCGGCATAGCCGGTGAGCTCGAGATAGCCGCTGCCGCCCGCCGTGCGGACCGCGCCTTCCCAGTAGACGGGCATGCCGCTGCGGCGGGCATCGAGCTCCTGATCGGCGAACAGCGGATCGAGGCGGAAGCGGCGGACCCCTTCGGGGAGGCGAATGGTGAGGCGTTGCGTCACGGGGTAGAGCGCCCCGGTGCGCGGCGAGCGCCACTGGCGGAGCGGATCGAACCGGACGTCGGCGGGCGCGAACCGGACGACGCGACCATCCGCACGCCGCAGCGATCCACCCGCCCAGAGCGGCTTGCCGTCGCGGCCACGAATGCGGAACGCCATCAGCGCCCCCCCGTCATCGAGATTGAGCCCGGTCCAGTCCCAGCCTACCGCGCCGCCGCCCAGATAGTCCGACGACCATTCCCGGTCGAGCCACGCCTGTCCGGTAACGCGTTGCGGTGTGCCGTTCCGCACCAGCTGCCCCGCCACCGCGAGATGCGGGATCGAGTAATAATAGCTCGCCTGTTCGGGCCGCGGACCCTTCTGGCTGTACCCCGCGTTCCCCTGGAGCAGGGGCGGCTGGCGCGGTGTCAGCGTCAGCGTCAGCGCGAAATCGCCGGTGGTAACGGTGGTCGTGAACCGGCCGTCGGGTCGCCTGCGGATATGCCAGTCCTTGAGTGTGACGTCGGTATCGCCGATGCGTGCCTGGGCCAGGCCGAACCCCGCCCGTGCCGCCCGCTCCCCGTGCAGAAGATGGCCGAGCTTCGGGTCGGAGAGCGCTGCGTGCGCGAACAGGATCTGCTTGGGGGCAAAGCGGCTGGGGTTCGCCGCGTCGGTGCCCGGGGTGGTCCGGAAGAAGGTGATCTGGAAGCCGAGGTTGCGACCCTCCTGCGTCTTCAGCAGACCGGTGACATACCACCATTCGGTGCGGAAGGCCGGATGCGCGCCGTGTTCGCGCGGGAAGGTGAAGGAGGCGCCGGGACGGACGACGGGATAGCCGGTCGCGGCCGGCGTCGCGGCGGTCAGCGCCAGCGCTGCAAACGTAAACACGGGGCGCATCACCAGTCCTCCCTGACCATGCGGACCGCATCGGCGGCGATCGCGCGCCGGCCGGCAAGCACCGCGGTACCCGCCGCCGCAACGATCAGCGCAAGTGCTACTCCGCCGACGCTACCCCAGGGGATGCGCGTCGCCATCGTCCAGTTGAACGACTGCGGATTGATCACATGGACGAGCACCTGTGCCATCACCCCGCCGAGCGTGATCCCGGCGATGCCACCGACGAGACCGAGCAACGCCCCCTCGGTCGCCAGCATCGCGACGATCTGCCGCTTTGCGACGCCGATATGCCGGAGCATCCCGAATTCGCGCGTGCGGGCGATCGTCTGCGCGGACATGGTCGCGGCGACGCCCGCCAGCCCGACGAGGATCGCGACCCCCTCGAGCAGATAGGTGACGGCGAAACTGCGATCGAAGAGTTCGAGGGCATAGCGGCGCAGGGTGGCCGGGCGCGCGATCGAGACGAGGCCGGCGAGCGC